>NZ_CAUYTL010000021.1:0-53492 GCF_963575615.1 Listeria rocourtiae subsp. hofi
CTTATGGATTACATGCTCGCTTTGCTCTCATGCATATTGAGGCTCTTCTTGTTCGTCTGCTTCTTATTCGTCTAGCTTTTATTCCAAGTTCTGCACATAAGAGCCACTTATGGATTACATGCTCGCTTCGCTCTCATGCATATTGAGGCTCTTCTTGTTCGTCTGCTTCTTGTTCGTCTAGCTTTTATTCCAAGTTCTGCACATAAGAGCCACTTATGGATTACATGCTCGCTTTGCTCTCATGCATATTGAGGCTCTAATTCAGCAAAAGATGCTTCATAAGAGCCTCAACAAAACACCCCTTCCAACGCATTGAACACGTCAGAAGGGGTGCTAATTGTATATCTTATATCACTTACTTGTCGATAATTCGTGTAACACGGAAAGCTCTTTCTCAAGCGTGCTCAATAAACTCTTGCCTTCCGCTCTATCAATCAAACCCAACCTCACCGCAAAATTTATCTCTCGCGACAAGCCGTACATTTGGGTATCCAATACTTCTTCATAGGCCGGACATTGAGGTAAAGTTAAATTATCCATCTGCACTTTAATTAACTGCAAAATTCTTTTCGCGTCTTCTTTAAGAAGAGTAATTGCCTCTTCTCTGTGATCTATTTGTTTATCTGTCATCACAGAACCCCCCATTCAACACACACTCGTATGCGCTTAATCAATCTATTATATCGAAAGCATAATTTTGCAAATTTTATCCTCTTTAGTATAGCATATTTTTTTTGCCATGTAACCTGATATCCTAACATTTTTTAAGAAAAGGATCTCGTTGACAGCTCGTATAAAAAAAAGGTAAAGCACAAGCTCAGTGGTATGGACAAATAAATGATAACCTTATCAAAAAACTGGAAACGGCGATAGAACGATCGGATGAATGAAACTAGCGTAATTAGCACGTATACCAGGACTAGCGCAAACCCAATACCGAATGCCCAGTAAAAACTATCGAACCAAAATACTGCTCGTCGAACAAATATTAATGCTAAAAAAGCACCAACTGATGCCAATAAAGTACACACCATTTCTTTATGCCCCGCTTTTTTCTCTAATACCATTTCTTTAACCTCCGCTAAATTGCCATTGTTTATCTTTTATTTTTTTCATGCTATAATAAAATTACGAGGTGAGCGCAGTGAAAGCACAATGCATTTTATGTGAAACAATAGATGAACTAGATGATAAGAAATTTAAAACGAAACAACTTCGCAATAAGCCGATTCGAATGTATCTTTGCCCAGACTGTGAAGGGCGTATCGCTGACAAAACAGTGGCTCGAATCAATTCTGGCAAGTTCGAATTCCATAAACCAAAAACAAAAAGCTTTATCGAAAAACCCGCTAGCATCAAATAGCGGGTTTTTTCGTTGCCCTCAAGCGTGATTGTGTGCTCACACATACTTAGTGCTTGCAGGCTTTTGTTTCTAAACTAATCATTCGCCAGATCCACCGGGGTTGGGTAATGCTATTCTCGCTCGGATTTTATTCTGTAATCCTAAAATCTAAATCGATAGCTTTCGCGGTTTTCGTTGGTAATGCTTTTTCCGCAAAGTCATTTGGATTTGGCACGGCTAGCTTGGTTAGATGCACAAGCGTGTAGTAATTCTGTTTGTTGAGCATGTATGTGATTGCACCTTCTCGTTTTGATTTCGCTGGGAAGATGTTATGCGCTGATGGGCTACCAGATAATTGATAGGCTGTTGGTACGAAATTCTCTAAGCTAGCGCCTTTGGAAATGCCACCACCATTAATTTGGATGCGTTCTGCCAAATAGTTAATGTTACTTGCAGATGTATTTTCAATGATTACATCTGCTGTCACCACGAAACCGTCTCGGTTCGCTAAATACGATTCCGGGCTATATGGATCCATTTTTTTATTTGCTCCTGTCACACTTTCCAACTTGTATTGCTTTACAGTTACTTTTAACGGGCCAAAATCAGCTGTTTCAGGCGTTGTATTCAAATATACGAGCGACACTGTTCCACCTGTTTTCGGCGCTACTGCGGATTGTTTAAAGCCCTCTGCACTTAAAGAAAAGTTAACTGCTTTTGGCGTTACAGCTTCTGCTGGTTTTTTTGTAGTATCTTTTTTAGGTGTTTCTGTCGCTTGATCAGGAGTTGTAGCTTCTGCCTCTTTCTCCTGCGTGTCCTCTGCTGTTGGTACATCTTCTTTTGTTGTTACTTCTTTATCTTGTTTTGCTTCTGTTTTATCTTTTGCTTCTTCGCTGGAATTCACATCTTGTTTTGCTGTCTCTGCTTTTTTCGTCTCCTGCTTTTCCTCTGTTTTCGTTGCTTGTTCCCCTGATTCAGAGCTTTTCGAATCCTCCCCTGAGCCACAAGCTGCCAGTCCAAAAACCAATACACTCATTGTGCCTACCATCAGTAATTTCTTCATGTAAATCCCTCCTTCTTTTACGTTTCCCTGTGTATTAACTATACCAAACAAAGAGACATATTACAATCATGTTACAAAAATATTTATCTTTGCGAATTTTTCAGCAACTAAAAAAGCCGCCCAATAAAGGACGACTTTCTAAAAAATTTATTCTGATACTTTTGTACGTTTCGCAGCTTTTTCACGTTCGTTTTTGTTCAAAATTTTCTTACGCAAACGAATGTTTTCAGGTGTGATTTCGCAATACTCGTCATCGTTTAGGAATTCTAATGATTCTTCTAGTGTCAATGTACGAGGTTTTTTGATCACGTTTGTTTGGTCTTTATTTGCTGAGCGAATATTTGTCATTTGTTTCGCTTTTACAATATTTACTGCGATATCGCCTTCACGATTATTCTCGCCGACAATCATGCCTTCATAAATATCTGTACCTGGCTCTACAAAGATAGTACCGCGATCTTCTACTTGCATTGTTCCGTAAGTAGTTGATTTACCAGTTTCCATCGATACAAGAACACCTCGGCTACGTCCACCAACACGTCCCTTTTGCATTGGTTGGTAAGAATCGAATGTGTGGTTTAAGATTCCATAACCACGAGTCATCGATAGGAATTCTGTTGTATAACCAATAAGTCCACGTGATGGTACTAAGAAAATCAAGCGTACTTGACCTGAACCGTCATTGACCATATCAGCCATTTCACCTTTACGTAAACCAATAGATTCCATGATGCTACCAACATATTCTTCAGGAGTATCAATTTGTACGCGCTCCATTGGCTCACACTTCACGCCATCAATTTCGCGGATGATAACTTCTGGTTTAGATACTTGGATTTCGTAACCTTGACGACGCATGTTCTCGATTAAAATAGAGAGATGCAACTCACCACGACCAGACACAATCCAAGCGTCAGGTGAAGCAGTTGGGTCGATACGCAAACTTACATCTGTTTGTAGCTCAGATAGCAAACGCTCTTCAATTTTACGGCTTGTTACGTGTTTACCTTCGCGACCTGCGAACGGACTATTGTTCGTTACGAAAGTCATTTGCAAAGTAGGTTCGTCAATACGCAAAATTGGTAATGCTTCTTGGTGATCGTCTGGTGTTACAGTTTCCCCAACGAAGATATCTTCCATTCCAGAAACGGCAACGAGATCGCCAGCTTTTGCTTGTGTAATTTCGATACGTTTTAGTCCAAGGAAACCGAACATTTTCGTTACACGGAATTTCTTCACGGTGCCATCTAATTTCATCAAGGCTACCGATTGACCAACTTCCATCGTTCCACGGAAGATACGACCAATACCGATACGACCAACGTAGTCATTGTAATCAAGTAAAGAAACTTGGAATTGCAATGGCTCATCACTGTTATCCACAGGTGCTGGTACATTATTAATGATAAGATCAAAAATTGGGTCCATTGTTTCTTCTTGATCTTCTACTTTATCGCTTAATGAGCTTGTTCCATTAACCGCCGCAGCGTATACAACCGGGAACTCCAATTGATCCTCATCTGCACCAAGTTCAATGAATAATTCTAAAACTTCATCTACAACTTCTGCAGGACGCGCGGATGGACGGTCAATTTTATTAACAACAACAAGTGGTGTTAAATGTTGCTCTAACGCTTTTTTCAATACGAAGCGCGTTTGTGGCATTGTACCTTCATAGGCATCAACGACTAAGACAACACCGTCAACCATTTTCATAATACGTTCTACTTCCCCACCAAAATCGGCATGTCCAGGAGTATCTAAAATATTAATATGCACACCGTTATGATTGATGGCAGTATTTTTTGCTAAAATTGTGATACCGCGCTCTTTTTCAATCGCATTACTATCCATCGCACGTTCAGCTACTTGCTCATGATCATTGAATGTTCCTGACTTACGCAAAAGCTGATCCACCAAAGTTGTTTTACCATGGTCAACGTGGGCAATAATGGCTACGTTACGAATATCTTCTCTTAATTTCAAAATGTTTCCTCCTAATATTAAATTACCTTCCGGAAGCTGGCGTCTCAAAGTACGCTCAGCTACTCAAAAATGGCCTAACTAAAGTCAAGCGCTCTTTATATATGGTAATACGACTTAGCTACCAGAGCCAAAAGAAAGAGGAAAATTGGCTTATTTTCCCCGTTTCTGGATCGTTTAGTTTTAATCAACTTTCCAATTATAGCACATTTGCTCGGGTTTAGCACGATTTTTATTCCATAAAATGAAATTTAACGAACGTTTCAAGCTTCCAAACATTTAACGACCATAATCCCGCAGAATCTCTGCATGAACGCCAGGGCTCGCAACAAAAGAGTCACCTTTTTCTGTGATAATCATCTCAGAACCATCAACCCTTGTCACAACGGCGCCTACTTCTTCTGCAATAATTTTTCCAGCGCCAATATCCCACGGTGATAGGTTCGCACTCACATAAGCATCTGCTCGACCAGTTGCAACCGCCATGTATTCGAGTGTTGCCGCACCATATAATCGTAACCCGCGAGCCTTTTGAATCACAGGAAGCATATGTGGGAATTTCCGTACCGATGCTGAATTAATAATCACGAGGGCATCTTCTAATCTTTTATCCACCGCGAGTTTCGGAATTTCTACATCATTCACAAATGCGCCCTCTCCACGCTTAGCGAAGTAAAATTCACCACCAACGATATCATATATATAAGCAAGCTCCCCGACACCATTCTGATAGATGCCAAGTGAAATAGCAAAATTCCGTTTCTGTTCAACAAAATTCACCGTACCATCAATCGGATCCAGCACCCAAACAATGCCTTCTAAACTCGTAATTTCTACGCCATAGCCTTCTTCACCTAGTAAGCGATGTTCCGGGAAATAAGCCTCAATTTTTTCAGCAAAATAACGTTCTGTTGCTTTGTCTACATTCGTCACTAAATCATTGCGATCCGATTTTGACTCAACTTCAACATTAGACTGCTCAAGTGCCATAAAAATCCGATTACCCGCTTCTTCCAGCCATTCTCGCGCTAGTTGATCTATTTTCTCTAGTACCACCTTCGCACCACTCCTTCTTTTGTTTTTCCTAGCTTATCATAATTTCAAGCTAAATACAGCCTCAAAGTTCTATTTTACGTTATAATGAACTATATGAAAGTGAGGAATTTTAATGACTTTTACAAAAAAAGATTTTAAAGCGATGCAAACGCCTGGGCTTGAAGAACGGATGGAGGCAATCCAAACACAGATTCAGCCAAAATTTCGCGAAATTGGTGAGAGCCTCGCAACTTATTTAAGTGCCAAAACTGGAACCGACATGTTTCTACATATTGCGCGTCACGCTCGTCGTTCGGTAAACCCACCTGATAGTACTTGGCTTGCAGTAGCTAACAGCAAACGTGGCTACAAAAAACACCCGCATTTCCAAGTTGGGATTTGGGATGATTATGTTTTTATCTGGCTTGCCTACATATACGAAACAGAAAACCGCCAAATAGTCGTGCATAATTTCCTAGAAAACCTTAGCCAATTAGAGAAATTACCTGTAAACTTCTCAATTTCACCAGATCATACAGAAAAACCAACGAGCCCTATTCAAAATACAGATTTAAAAAAAGTTTTAGAGCGATTCCGTGACGTAAAAAAGGGCGAATTTATGGTTGGCCGTATTTTCAAACCCGGTGATAGTGCTTTGAAAAATGATGCTACGTTTACAAATGAACTCGAGAAAACGATAGACTTGTTGTTGCCATTCTATGCTATGAGTTTTGAAATGCAAGAAATTTAAACGATAGGATGTACAAAACCGCTAAATCTCTGTATAATGGTGAGGTTGTGATTATTTGAGAAAAAGGAGTTGAGCACCATGAAAACGAGTATCGCGCCAAGCGAACCAGATCCGTATCAGAGGTCATACAGGGATTCAAGTCATGGCTTGCAACAGCACTCCATATGGCCGAATCCTTAGAAAAGGAGGAATACGCCTATGCATCAAATTTTCAAATCGAATGAAGCTGGTAAATTAGAAGAATTAGAGAAACCTGAACGTAATTGCTGGATTAATATCGTGGCGCCATCATCGGAAGAAATTAATCAAATTGCCGATCAGTATGGGATTCCACTTGAATTTCTTGAAGATCCACTGGATAAAGATGAAAGTGCACGGATCGAGCGAGATGACGATACGGAAGCGGTCTTAATTATTTGTGACTTTCCGATTGTCGATGAGGATGATATTCACTATGCTTCGTTTGAAACCATTCCGCTTGGGATGATTATGACGAAGGATTATTTTATCACGATTTGTACGATTGATTCATCGATTATCCAGTCCTTCATTAAAAATCGGATAAAGGGCTTTTTTACACACATGAAAACGCGCTTTGCACTGCAGATACTGTATATGATTTCCACTCAATTCCTCCGTCATTTGAAACGGATGAGCCGCCAAACGGATGATATTGAAAAAGAACTACATGAATCAATGAAAAATAAACAACTCTATGATTTAATGGGGATTGAAAAAAGTTTGGTTTACTTCTTGACTGCCCTCAAATCAAACAAACTAGTGCTCGATAAAATGATGCGTCAACATATCGTGAAGATGTACGAGGAAGACCAAGATTTACTAGAAGATGTTATTATTGAGAACCGACAAGGGATTGAAATGGCGGAAGTTCACTCAAACATCTTGAGCGGGATGATGGATGCCTATGCCTCCATTATTTCAAACAACATGAATATCGTAATGAAATTTTTGACGTCGTTTACTATCATTTTGACGATACCAACAATGGTGTTTAGTTTTTATGGAATGAACGTTGATTTGCCTCTATCTCAAGCACCATTGGCTTGGATCCTAGTCATCTGTATCTCGTTTGGAATCGCTGGGATACTCGGATTTGTCTTTTGGAAACGGAAATTTTTCTAACTTTAAACCACTTTCTATTACAGGAGGTGGTTTTCTTATGTAAAAAGCGGGAAAACCTGTAGCAAAGAGGTGAAAAGTAATGAATGCTAAATTTATGATCATTCCAGTCGTTTTTAGTACGCTACTTCTTGCAAGCTGTGGTGGTTCTTACTCCTCAAACAGTTCGGATAGCACAAATTCTTACGGCAGCAATAATAATAGCTATGGCAGTTCTGCAAACGATAGCAACAAAAACGACATGCGTAGTGATTCAAAACCGACGATACTGACGCAAAAAGATGTTTTGAAAACGGTAAAATCAAAAATCAACTCAGATATTGTGGTGATGCTTCCAAAAGATATTCCCCTTTCATCTGATAGTCACTTTTTAAGCGCAAAAACAAGCGATTCTCCGGATGCCTACCAAGTTATTTTTTACGAAACAAAAACACCTATTTCGGTGAATAGTAACGATTTGAAAGATGTATCTAAAGCCACAGCCATTGCTACTGTTTCCGGTAAAAGCTACATGACAGAGCAAGAAGCAGCGGACGCGACTGGTCATATGGATAACGTCAATACAGGCGTGAATGGCGTAGATCTTGGCTCAAATATTACTGGGTATGCTGATGCTGGCGCCGGTTCAACTTTCCTCAACTGGGCGGAAGGTCGTTGGAGTATGAGCGTGCGCAACACGACAAGCGCAGACCAGCAAGATTCCGTTAATCTCGCAAAAAAAGTAGTGACTATGCTTGAAAAAGAAACACTTCCTGCTCCGCATCAAGTTGGGGGTATGAAGCTAGAAGCCGCGCCAAATAAGGCTGAAGGCAATATCATTAGCTGGCAAAACGACAAAACAGATTATACAGTTAGTAATTTCGCAGACCCGCTAGATGGCGTGAAGATTACCACAAGTTTTACTAAATAAAAATAAGCGGCGACTCCAGCTTTTGAAGTCACCGCTTATTTTATTCTTTCCCTACTTCTTCTAAAATCAGTTTTTCCAATTCTTCCGGTGAAATATGTTCATCAAAAATATGTTCTCCAATAATCACAGTTGGCACAAGACGGATATTTGCAGCATTTGCTTCTGCAATAATTTTCGCCGCCTGTTCCTTATTATCTTGCTCCGAAAGTCCAAGCTCATCTTCTGCAAAATTGGCAACTTCTTCGTGCGTCAAAGAGCCCCAAAGATCCTGTCTGGCATACACCTCATCTAAAACTTCAAGCGTTTGCTCTGGCGCTGCGTAATCTAAATAATGATGTATAATATTACCGCGTTGCAATGACTCTTTCTCTTTATCAAATGGCTTAACAATAAGCTCAATCCGCCCTGAATCCAAATAACGACTGATTACATCACGTGATTTTTCATGCCACTCACGGCAAAATGGACAACGCACATTCACAAATGAAATCACTTTCACTGGTGCATCGCTCTTCCCAATATGAATCCCTGCCTCTGTTCCTACATTACCTGCAATAATTTCACTAATATCCATCTAAAATTTCCTCCTTATGGTTGCATTTTGATTTTACTTGTCGTCGCATTCTTCACGAGTTGCATGACACGATAGGGTGAATAACCGCTTGCCTTCTCAAACTCTTTGCCTAGGCTTTTTTCTTCACCGATGGAGCGTACGACTTGCTTAAAATCACTATATTTCGCTTTTATTTCTGACGCATCGATACCTACTTCATAGGCTTTCTCAACGGCTTGATAAAAGTTAATAACTGTCGCCATTTCTTCTTTGGACCAATCTAAATTTATCGGATAACTATATTCCATGTTTCGTCCCCCCTTCATTTGGCAAACCTGCTTGTACAGCATTTTGTAATGATTTTACAGTTACTGCTAGCCGTTTTTGCTCAGAATCAGAAAGTGTTAAAGGAACAATCGTCTTCACACCAGATGCGGCAATGACAGCTGGAACACTAATAAATCCTGATGTCATTCCGAACTTATCTTGCACGTGAACGCCTACCGTCAAAATCATTCCTTCATCCTCTAAAATAATTCTTGTCAGTTCTACTAAAGCAAGCGCAATGCTGCAATCAAACAAACGGCCCTCAGCTAACGGCTCCTTAGGTAACTCTTGCATCTGTTTCACGATGGGCTCTAACTTCTCAAAAGAATAGCGATCCGGATCGTCCATAATGTAGCTCAAAATTGGTCGGCCTCCAATAAAAGCCCTACTCCAAGCTGGAACACCATTTTCCAGCGTACTTCCAATCATATAAGCATGGACATTTTTTGCGTTAACTTGAAAATAGCGACCCAATTCCGATTGCAGAAAAGCTGTATCAAGCATCGTTCCTAGCGCAATGATTTTTTCCGAAGCAAGACCTGAAAATTTCATAATCCAATGCGCCACCACTTCACTCTGCGGCGTTGCAACTAGACAAATACCCTGAAATCCCGTCTCCATCCACCGATTGACGAATCTCCGAACAACCGATGAAGCTTGTTGCGGATTTTCAGCGTCCAGAAAAGGATCATGTGCAAAGATAATCATGGTAGCATTCCGACATTCTGCAAAACTACCCGAAGTAAGTCCCGTTTTAGGTCTAAAATAAGCACCGTACATCATGTCTCTCAGGGATTGCACCTTCTTATCTGCAATCAGACAAACCTCCGCATTTAGCTGTCGATTTATCACCGCAAAAGCATAACTTGTGCTTATCTTATTATTTCCGATAACCGCAATCCTCTTCTGTTCTACTGCCAAACCCGCCTCACGCTCCCTTTTTCTGATGTCCTACTTCATTTTATCATGAAAGCGGCAAGCTTAAAAATAATGTGATTATAAAAAACGCCAACTCTACTCCCGCAGAATCAGCGCCAAAACTATTCATCTTCGCTTTCTAAGGCAAGACGTTTATTTTTTCGAATATAATGTGTTGCAATACAGAAAAACGTTGGTAGAACATAACTCACGATACATAGTAAAATGATTTCTATAACAGATTTTTGGATAGTTCCACTCGTCAGCTTGATAAAACCAGTAATTGGTGTTTCTAAAATTTGTATCACGGATTTTATCCCACCAGTATCATGCATATGATGGAAAAATCCGATGATAAAAGCGATAATCGTTAGTACAAAACAAATTCCTGATATGATATAAGCCAACCACAATAGACCTCGTTTCCATGTCCCCATTTTTTCACCCATCTCTCCTTGTATTTTGTGTGTTTACCTTGGTATCATTTTACCCCTTTTATTATGTAAAATCACACAAAGACAATTTTAGTGAAGAAATCGACTGTTTTCGTGTGTCTCCAAGTAGTCTTGTTTCAAGAAATAAGTCGCTACACAGAAAAACGCTGGCATCAAATAGCTGATAATAATTGCTAAAAGCATCGACCAAACTGGATTTGTCATATGAATAGTAAACATAGCAGGATCAGTTACCGGACTTGCTAAAATACGAAGGACTGCTCTCCAACTATCGGTTTCATGCATGTGAATAATAAAGCCATGAACGATATTAACAACAAAACCTAGAAAGAAAATCGCGGAGAAGCCATAAACGATACCAAAAATAATTTTTTCTATCTGCTTTTTCATTTTTACACCTGGATTCTTTTAATTTATATATTTATCATACTACTTTGTTTTTAATTTCACAATACTTTAGTCCATAGGTAAGACGCTATCCGGAATGTTCCCCAGATAGCGTCATTTTTATTACATGTGGATTGGGCGTCCTAATGCTAGTTCTGCAGCTTCCATTGTCAACTCACCTAAAGATGGGTGAGCATGGATTGTAAGCGCGATGTCTTCTGCTGTTACGCCTGTTTCGATTGCAAGTCCGATTTCAGAGATAATATCGGATGCATTCATTCCTGCAACTTGCGCACCGAGGATAAGGCCGTCTTCTTTACGTGTTACAAGACGTACAAAACCTTCTGGAGCGTCAAGAGATAGGGCACGGCCATTACCACCAAATGGGAATTTAGCAGCTTTTACGTCAAATCCTTTTTCTTTTGCTTCTTTTTCTGTTAAACCAACTGTTGCTAGCTCGGGATCACTGAAAACGACTGCTGGTAATGCTGTATAATCATTTTCAGCAGTTTCTCCCGCAATTGCTTCAGCAGCAATTTTTGCTTCATAGCTTGCTTTATGGGCAAGTGGAACGCCGGGAACAATATCACCAATCGCGAAAACGTTAGAAATATTTGTGCGACCTTGTTTATCTACTTCAATCAAGCCACGTTCGCTTAATTTAACGCCTAGTTGTTCTAAGCCAATATCGTCTGTATTTGGACGACGACCTACTGTTACTAGTACATAGTCAGCTTCAATAGTTTTTGTTTCGCCACCAGCTTCATACGTTACTTTTACACCGTTTTCTGTTTCTTCGGCAGATTTTGCAAGTGCTTTTGTTACGATTTCTACGCCTTTACCTTTAAGGTTACGTTTTACAAGAGAAATCATATCTTTTTCATACGTTGGCAAGATTTCTGGTCCGCCTTCAAGAATTGTCAGCTCTGTACCAAGGTTGGCAAATGCGCCACCAAGTTCTGTACCGATATAACCACCGCCGATTACGACAAGTTTTTTTGGAACTTCTGTAAGAGCTAGCGCACCTGTTGAACTAAGAACGCGTTTACCGAATTTAAAACCTGGAATCTCAATTGGGCGAGAACCAGTAGCGATAATTACGTTGTTGAATGTGTAAGTTTGCGCTGATTCAGGGTGGATAACACGTAGGGAATGCTCATCAACAAAGAAAGCTTCTCCTTCTAACATTTCCACTTTGTTCTTTTTAAGCAAACCTTTCACGCCTGTTGTTAATTTGCTAACGACAGAGCCTTTCCATTCTTGCGCTTTTGTGAAATCTAGGTTTACGTTATCTGCTGTGATACCCATATTATCGGAATGTTTCGCTTCAGCAAAACGGTGACCAACTGTGATCAATGCTTTGGAAGGGATACAGCCAACGTTTAAACAAACGCCGCCGTAATGTTCTTTCTCGATAATCGTTACTTTTTGTCCTAATTGTGCTGCGCGAATTGCTGCAACATATCCGCCGGGTCCTGCACCAATGACGATGGTGTCTCTTTCTTCTGGAAAATCGCCTACTACCATTTTTTACGCCTCCATTAGTAAAAGTTCTGGGTCATTTAATAACCGCTTGATATTGTTCATAGCCTTTTGAGCTGTTGCGCCGTCGATTACGCGGTGATCGAAGCTTAGCGATAGAGCAAGTACAGGTGCCGCTACGATTTCACCATCTTTAACGATTGCTTTTTCAGCAATACGACCTACACCTAAAATCGCAACCTCAGGGTAGTTGATAACTGGTGTGAACCATTGTCCGCCAGCAGATCCAATATTAGAGATTGTAGAAGAACCATGACGCATTTCTTCTCCTGTTAATTTGCCGTCGCGTGCTTTTGTAGCCAATTCGTTAATTTCATTGGAGATTGCGAAAATCGATTTTTTGTCAGCGTCTTTGATAACTGGTACGTAAAGACCGTGATCTGTGTCAGCTGCAATACCGATATTGAAATAGTGTTTATATACTAGTTCGTCCGTTGCATCATCGAGTGTTGTATTTAAGACTGGGAACTCACGCAACGTGTTTACTAGCGCTTTTACCATATAAGGTAGGAATGTGAGTTTGATACCTTTTTCAGCTGCTACATCTTTGAAACGTTTACGATGAACCATCAAAGCAGATACTTCGATTTCATCCATTAACGTTACATGTGGTGCAGTATGTTTTGAGTTAACCATTGCTTTTGCAATAGCTTTACGTGTTGGTGTTAATTTCTCGCGTGATTCTGGGTATGTTCCACCGCTAACAACTGGCGCTACTTTTGTTGCCGGTTTTGCTGTTGTAGTTTCTTGTGTAGCCGCCACTGGAGCCGCTTCATTTGTCGCTACTGCTACAGTATCACCATTTAGGAATGCATCAACATCTGCGCTAAGAACGCGGTTGTTTTTGCCTGAACCTGCAACTTGACGAAGGTCTACACCTTTTTCACGTGCATATTTACGAACAGATGGCATAGCGATAACAAGACCATTTGAATCTTTTTGTGATGATGGTGTACCGTTTCCACCTGATACCGGTGCTTTTGCTGCGTCATTGTTTGAAAGTTTCGCAGTGTCCGCCGGTGCTTCTGGGGTAGATGAGTGATCTGCTGTTGCCTCACCTTCAAAATCACCCTCGAATGTGATTAACACTTGACCAACTGTTGCTACTACGCCTTCACCAACTAGAATTTCTTTTACAGTTCCCGCTACAGGAGATGTAATTTCTTCAACAGATTTGTCGTTTTGTACTTCAAAAATAGTCGCGTCTTCCTCGATTTGATCGCCTGGTTTTACGAACCATTTCACGATTTCGCCTTCATGAATTCCTTCACCAATGTCTGGCAATTTGAATTCGTAAATGCCTTTGCCACCTGCCGGTGCCGGAGTTGCTGCAGGTGTTGTGGCCGGTGCTGCTGGCGCTTCTTCTGCATCATTTTCGTGACCTTCAACACCGTCAAATGTGATTAGAACTTGCCCAACTGTTGCTACTACGCCTTCACCAACTAGAATTTCTTTTACAGTTCCAGTTACGGGAGATGTAATTTCTTCAACGGATTTGTCATTTTGTACTTCAAAAAGAGATGCATCTTCTTCAATTTTATCGCCTGGTTTGACGAACCATTTGACGATTTCTCCTTCATGTATACCTTCACCAATATCCGGTAATTTAAATGAATATGCCATTTTTTAAAAGCCTCCTGTTTTGTTGAAGCTCTTAGGAAATGTACTTTATTTCCCTAGAGCCTCAATATGCATGAGAGCAAGGCGAGCATGTAATCCATGTGCTCCGCTCTTCATGTTTGGTATCTTCGAATTCAGATTCACCAGCTAACTCCTCGAAAACTTCACGCCCTCCACAAAAACCAAGTACAGGTTTTTCTTGCGATCGCTCCAGTTTTTTTCGGAGCTAGACGGGCTGGTTCAGCTTTTCTAATTTAGAAAGCAAGTACTTCTTTCACACACTCAACAATATCGTTATGGTTTGGTAACCAAACTGTTTCTGCTTGTGCAAATGGGAAAATGCTGTCTGGTGCTGTTACACGCATCACTGGTGCTTCTAATGAAAGGATAGCACGATCATTAATTTCAGCAATAACATTAGCAGCAATTCCTGCTTGTTTTTGCGCTTCTTGAACGACTACTACGCGATTTGTTTTCTTAACGGAAGCAATGATTGTGTCGATATCCAACGGGCTGATTGTACGAAGGTCAATAACTTCAACAGATACGCCTTCTTTTTCTAGTTCTTCTGCTGCTTTCACAGATTCTTGAACCATTGCACCATATGTGATAACAGAAACGTCTGTTCCTTCACGGCGAACAGCTGCTTTACCAATTTCAATCGTGTACTCACCTTCTGGAACTTCTTGACGGAATGAGCGGTATAATTTCATGTGCTCCAAGAAAATAACTGGATCGTTATCACGGATGGCCGAAATTAAAAGACCTTTTGCATCATATGGAGTTGATGGAATAACTACTTTTAGACCTGGTGATTGTGCCATTAAGCCTTCTAAATTATCCGCGTGAAGCTCTGGAGTATGAACCCCACCACCAAATGGCGCGCGAATTGTGATTGGAGCAGTACGCGTACCACCCGTACGGTAACGCATACGTGCCATTTGACCAGACACAGAATCCATTACTTCAAAAACGAAACCAAAGAACTGAATTTCAGGGACTGGACGGAATCCTTCAAGGGCAAGACCAATTGCCAAGCCACCGATACCTGATTCTGCAAGTGGCGTATCGAATACACGATCTTCGCCAAATTCTGCTTGAAGACCTTCAGTAGCACGGAAAACCCCACCGTTATTACCTACATCTTCACCGAAAACTAAAACGTTCTCGTCATTTCTTAGTTCTACTGCAAGCGCATCTGTAATCGCTTGAATCATTGTTTTTTGCGCCATGATTATTTCGACTCCTTCGCTTCAAAAATTGCCAGTTGCTCTTTGATTGGAGCAGTTGGTGTTTCGTACATATTTTTAAGAAGGTCTGATACTTTTTGTTTTGGTGTAGCGTCAGCTTCTTTGATAGATGTTTTGATTTCTTCTTTTGCTTGCTCGATTACTGCGTTTTCCTTCTCTTCATTCCATAGTCCTTTTGCTTCTAGGAAAGTACGGAAACGAACGATTGGATCTTTTAATTCCCATTCGCCATCAAGCTCTTTCGTACGGTAACGAGTTGGATCATCACCTGAAAGTGTATGTGGTCCATAACGATAAGTCATTGTTTCGATTAGAGTTGGACCATCACCTGCAACTGCACGATCACGCGCAAATTTTGTTACCGCATAAACTGCTAGTGGATCCATGCCGTCTACTTGAACGCCTGGGATACCTGCTGCAACAGATTTTTGAGCCAATGTTACGGCTGCCGATTGTTTTTCACGCGGTGTTGAGATAGCGAACATGTTATTTTGAACAACAAAGATTGCTGGAGCTTTATAAGCACCTGCGAAGTTCATACCTTCATAGAAATCACCTTGTGAAGATCCGCCATCACCTGTATATGTGATAACAACTGCATCTTTTTTACGCTTCTTAAGTCCCAAAGCAACACCAGCTGCTTGAACGATTTGTGCACCGATGATGATTTGTGGCGAAAGAACGTTTAAGTCGTCTGCAAATTGGTTTCCGACAAAATGTCCACGTGAAAATAGGAACGCTTTTGTTAATGGAAGACCATGCCAAATCATTTGTGGCACATCACGGTAACCAGGAAGCACGTAATCTTCTTTTGTTAAAGCATAGTGACTTGCAAGTTGTGAAGCTTCTTGCCCAGCTGTTGGCGCGTAGAAACCTAAGCGACCTTGGCGGTTTAAGGAAATCGAACGTTGGTCAAGAACACGTGTCCAAACCATGCGTGTCATTAATTCTACCAGTTGCTCGTCTGTTAAATCAGGCATCAAGTCAGGATTAACAACCTCTCCTTTTTCATTTAAAATTTGGACCAATTCAAATTGATCGGCAACAGCTTGAAACTGTGCTTGTACATCTACTACAGTCTTCTTTGTTTTAGAAGCCATCGTGTAATCTCTTCCCTTCTGGTTTGAAATATTTTAAGAATTGAATGCGCAAACATTAGTTATTCTTTTCACTACGTATAATGTAGCAAAAGTTCCGCTTGTCAGGCAAGCAATACAATGTATGGTTCACTTCTCAATTTTCCTAACTGGATTCATGTATCATTCGGCAAAATGAAAAACTGCTACTAGCGAAATCTATCTATCTTGTTGCTTATTCCCAGCTTTCACAACTGAAAACATGATTTTGGGATGAGTTTGTGAAAAAGATACGAAATACCTTCCTATTCACAAATTCATCTCACTTGCCCAGATTTAGACTTTGCTGTTACATTTTTTTAATGCCTTAATATTAATACACCAATCTTCTTCTTTAATTTACACCATCTGACCACTTTCGTCAACAGCTTAAGCTTACTTTGTTTTTATCGCAATACCAAGGTTTTACGCCCAAACATTCGCTTTCAAAAACTGTATTAGGAATTGTATTTCTAAGATAAAACTGTTATATAATAAAGCAAAGATGGCTTAGGCTTCATCTTTAGAATTTTATTTAAAAGAGCTTTATATTGTTTGCGAACTCACAAACAAATGTATTTGTATAACAGATCGACATATCGAACAATACAATGCTTGTCATTTTTAACGTTCGTCTTTTTAAGTGCTTATATTTTAACATAAAAGTTATTTCCTTCCTAACATTTACCCTTTTGAATATGAGCTAAAAGTAAAATTCATTCACAATGAGAGCTTTTTTTGATAAAATGGAGATAAGTTTATAAGAACAGGAGAGAAAATAATGCTTACAATGGATGATATTGTCCGTGAAGGAGATCCTGTTTTGCGCACTGTCGCAGAGCCTGTCACTTTCCCACTATCGGATGAAGATAAGAAAACTGGTCAAGAAATGTTGCAGTTCCTCATTAACAGTCAAGATCCCGACATCGCTGAGGAGCATGAACTGCGGGGCGGGGTTGGTATCGCTGCTCCACAAATCGCCGTTTCTAAACGTTTGATTGCAATTCATGTTCATGACGATAATGATCGTTTATACAGTTATATTTTATACAACCCGAAAATTCGTAGCCATTCCGTAGAAAATGCTTGTTTAGGTGGCGGTGAAGGTTGCCTATCTGTTGATCGCGAGGTTCCTGGTTTTGTTGTGCGCCATGCGCGTGTGACATTAGAAGCTTTTGATATCGATGGAAAGCCCTTGAAATTACGTTTGAAGGGTTATCCCGCAATTGTCGTTCAGCATGAGATTGATCATTTGAATGGAATTATGTTTTATGATCATATCAATAAAGAGAACCCATCGTATCTGCCACCTGATGTTATTGTTTATGAGTAGAAGAGATACGAAAAGCAATCTGAGCACTGAATTAGGCTCGGATTGCTTTTTTGGTGGCTTTATTTTCAAAAAAATAGTACATCACAATTTTTGAAAGGTGATAATGAGCTTGTATCGTCTAATTTTACTGATGTGGTCAACTTAAACACACCTAGCGACTATACAGTAACTTTGCAGATCATTAATAGAGCTTGTATTCCGACAATTACATTACAGGTGACAGTGCACGTTGTTACTGTAACCCCACCATTATCTGATAAACCTCTGTTTGTTTGATTTAATATAGCTCTTGAATATCGTATTGATTTGGTCCAGTACTGGATTTCACGCACATGAGCAACAAAATCATGGCCTGTCCAACTGCTGGAATCAGACCAATGAGCACAAACCAACCAGTTAAATTCATATCATGCAATCTACGCACAATTAATGTAATACAGGGCAAAATAATTGCAATTTGATATAGCACGAGTAAGACGTTTCCAACTGCTACGACAATAATCCCAACAGTGCTATCAAATCCTAATAAATCAAAAATATCACCCAGTTTCGTTGTTCCTGTTAAAATGCTCATAATGGCGATATGCCATAGCATAACATACCAGAATTCCCATCTGACAGATCTCCCCTTGAGCTCTGTGTAATTCAGCCAAAATAATTTGTATGCAAAGAATAAATTCATTGTTCTCCTCCTATTGATGTAAACTCCCATTATACATAAAAATCGTTCTGAATGGAACTAATTTTAAGCAATTACATGTTCTGCGTTTTTTTTCAAGCTTCCTACGCATTTTTCTGGTAAAATAAAAGTGCAGAAAGAAGGTGTTTCACATGGAGCGTTACGATCGGCAATTACGAGTGGCACAGATTGGGAATACAGGACAAGAAGCGTTGCGTTCGAGTACGATTCTTATTGTTGGAGTTGGAGCGATTGGTACATATGCAGCTGAGATTGCCACACGTATGGGGTTTGGCCGGCTTATTTTAGTGGATCGTGATTTTGTGGAATTATCGAACTTGCAACGGCAAACACTGTTTACAGAACAAGATGCGATGCATAAGGAGGCAAAAGCTTGGGCCGCAACGAAGGCTTTGCGTGCAATTAATCAAGATATTCAAATTGATTTCTTGGTGGATGATGCGAATGGCCAATCACTGTTACCTTTTGCTGGAAATCTGGACGCGGTTTTGGATTGTACAGATAATTTTGCAACGCGGCGATTTTTAAACCAGTGGTGCTTGGAACAGCAAATACCTTGGATTTTTGCGTCGTGCGCAGGTACATTTGCCAATGTGATGCCGATTATTCCAGGTGAGACGGCTTGTTTGCATTGTCTAATGGAGAAGATGCCACTTTTTAATGAAACGAGTTGTGACATTATTGGGGTACATGGTGCGCTGATTCCAATGTTGGCTGGGCTTCAAGTGTCACTTTTGACGAAATTATTACTTGGGGAGCGACGGACTAATTACTATCAATTGGATAATTGGGAGATGACGTTTCAGAAATTTGGTGTGACGCGAAATCCAGATTGTGTGGTTTGTGTCCATAAGAAGAAGCTTGATACCACTTTTTCAAAACAACCGGTGTTGCTTTGTGGGCGTGATACAGTGCAGTTTCAGATTGGCACAGCTATTGATTTCAAGGAGTTTCAGGCAGTGCTTGGTCAACAAGAAATCCCCAATAACGCCAACCGTTTCGTTCTTACTTTTCATTTTCAAGGATATGATTTTACGGTTTTTCAGAATGGACGTGTGTTGATACACGGAACAAATGATTTAATGATTGCTAAGAAACAATATCAGCACTTTTTTAATGAAATTTGAGGAGGCGCAAAAATGGAACAGAAGGAATTTATTCAGGCTCGTGTTGGGATTTTAACGATTAGTGATACGCGGAATTTGGACACTGATAAAAGTGGACAGTTACTTGCAAAGGCACTTGAGACAGCTGGACACCTTGTTGTGCAACGTATTGTCGTGAAAGATGACGATTTCTTAATCAATGAAGGACTTGCAAAATTGAAGCCGAAATGTGATTGTGTGATTTCAAATGGTGGCACGGGAATTGCCATGCGTGATGTAACGTTTGAAGCTTTATGGGATCAAGTGGCACAGGAGATTCCGGGTTTTGGAGAATTGTTCCGAATGCTTAGTTACAAAGAAATTGGAACACGTGCTATGTTGTCACGTGCATTTGCAGGATTTACGCTGGATAATGTGCTACTATTCGTGATTCCTGGCTCTTCCAATGCATGCGAGCTCGCGATTAATCAACTTATTATCCCAGAATTGCCTCATTTTTTAGCAGAACGACGAAAATAGAATAAATCCTAGCGGTTTGCATATCGCTAGGATTTTTTGCGTTTGTTAATATGTGCGAATTATTGGTGGTGTATAGGAGATTATAAATTGGTCTATTTCATCGAGCGAATCAGATATTAGTATCTTGTCTCGATCAGCTTGTGTCAAAAATCCTTCCTCTACCATTTGATTATAAAATTTCCCTAGCAGATTGTAATAGCCATCTACATTGTATAATATACATGGATTCTGATGTTCACCAATTCTTCCCCATGAGACAACTTCTGTAATTTCTTCAAGTGTTCCAGGGCCTCCTGGCATAGCCAAATATACGTTTGCAGAGGCAATCATTTGCGCTTTTCGTTCATGCATATTGGCTACGACATACAGTTCAGTTAGCCCTTCATGCGCAATTTCCCTGTTCTTTAGTGCTTCTGGAATAACCCCGACTACATCTGCGCCATTTGTTAAAACTTCATCTGCGAGAATTCCCATCAAACCTACTTTTCCACCACCATATACGAGACCATCGTATTTTTCTGCAATCCATTTTCCTAACGCCTTTGTTGCTTCTTGATAAACGGAGCTATTTCCCATACTTGCTCCACAAAATACTGCGATGTAATTCAAAACTAGTACCCCTATCTGTTTTTATTTGACTAAAAGACTAGCGAATTCACTAGACATAGATTGCAATGGTATTTTATAACGTGCGAAGTCTTTTTCAATATTTTTAAATTGACCGGACTCATCAAACATATCATCAGAAATATCTAGGGCCGGATTGGTAGCGATATTGTACATATGAAGCCCTTGCGTGACGAGTTTCATACTTAACGTTGCTTGAAAACCGCCGTGCCCACCGTAACACATAATACTTACAGGTTTCCCGCGCCACTCATCGTATAGAAAATCCAATGCATTTTTGAGAACTGCGGGATATCCCCAATTATATTGTGGAAAAACAAGGACGAATCCATCATATTCATTAATCACGCGACTCCAAGCTTTCGTGTGCTCCTGCTGATAATTACGATGTGCTGGAATCTCTGGTTCATCTAAAAATGGAAGATTTACCTCAGCAAGATCAATCAAACTTAGATTTAGCAATCCATGTTCCATCTCTTTCATTGCCCATTCTGCCACCGTGCGGCAAACACGCGTTGGACGGGTGCTCCCAATAATGAGGCCTATTCTTGGTTTTTCTGTCATTTTATTCGCTCCTATACAAGAAAGTCCGCACCTCCAAAAATGGGGATGCAGACCTTTCCTAATTTGCATACAAAATATCTTTTTTTACTCGGCGTACAGAGACTATCCACCTATCTGGCTCATGCGTCGTGTTGTCGGTTTATGAGACTGCATTTCATCTTGCAGCGCAATCGCCATCTCGTGACTTTCTGGTTTATTATCAATAGATTTTTGTACGAGTGCCATTAATTTTTCTGGGTCATTGATGAACGGGCGAATATTCATTTCCTCATCCCAATAGAGACATGCTTTAATGTAGCCATCAGCAGTCAAGCGCAACCTGTTACAACTCGCACAAAAATGAGAACTAACTGGGTGAATCAAGCCAAATGTGCCTTTCGCGCCTTCTAAGCGATAGTTCTCTGATGGTCCATTGCCACGAATCGAGTCTACTGGTTGATAGGAAAGCCCAGCCTCATCACATGCATCGAAAATAGTTTGTAATGATAAATACTGTTTTTTCCAACCATCACCAGCGTGACCAATCGGCATATATTCAATAAAACGGATGTTGATATCCTTATCTTTCGTAAACTGAAGGAAATCTAAAATTTCATCGTCATTCTGGCCTTTAATTAAAACAACATTCAACTTAATCGGGAAAAAGCCGACTTCTTCTGCTTTCGCGATGCCGTCCAATACTTTTTGTAGCTTACCACCACGTGTAATCGTTTTGAAACGGTCTTCATGTAAGGAATCTAAACTGATATTAACACGTGTTAACCCAGCTGCTTTCAGGGCTTCTGCTTTTTTGACAAGATACATCGCATTCGTCGTTACCGCGATATCTTCAATTTCTGGAATAGCGCTGATACCTGCAATAATGTCTACAATATCTGTTCGTAAAAGTGGCTCACCGCCCGTAATCCGAACTTTTTTGATGCCAAAACCGACCATGATTTTCATAAAGTCAATAATTTCATCTTTGGATAAGACTTGTTCGTGAGGTAGGAATTTCATACCTTCATCAGGCATACAGTATACGCAGCGCAAATTACAACGATCTGTAACAGAAATGCGTATATAATCATGGACGCGTCCAAAGCGATCGGTTAATAATTGCATAATACCTGCCTCCTATTTACTATTTATCGAAACGGAATTTTCCGCT
Organism: Listeria rocourtiae subsp. hofi; assembly: GCF_963575615.1. NCBI lineage: Bacteria > Bacillati > Bacillota > Bacilli > Caryophanales > Listeriaceae > Paenilisteria > Paenilisteria rocourtiae. The sequence goes on from NZ_CAUYTL010000021.1 coordinate 22,391, forward strand.
TTTTCCTCCTGTTTTTTCAACAAGATGTGTGTTTTCAATGACTATTTTTTTATCTATCGCTTTGCACATATCGTAAACTGTTAATGCGGTCACAGTGACAGCCGTAAGAGCCTCCATCTCGACACCAGTTTTGCCGATAGTAACAACTTCTGCAATAATCGTCAAATGATCTTTGCCATCATCAGTAAACATGATGTTCACTTTGGTCGTCATAATCGGGTGACACATTGGGATTAGTTCACTTGTTTTTTTCGTAGCCATAATTCCTGCTACTTGCGCAACGGCGAGCACATCACCTTTATCGATAAGTCCATCTTTAATACGTGTCAAAGTCGCTTCTTCCATATGTAGCGTCGTTTGAGCAATAGCACGTCTTTGTGTTTCACTTTTCTTCGTTACATCTACCATGTGAGCGCGCTGTTCCTCATTGAAGTGTGATAATTCATCCGTCATTTTATCGTCTCCTTCATCTCATCCTCCGCTTACTGGAGGGATTATCGCGATTTCTGAAACATCTGTCAGTTGGTAATCATCTGCTTGGAACTCCATGTTGACCGCAATCATGCATTTGGCAACATCAGCTTCAATCGCTGGAATTTCCTTACTCACTAACTGTCTCACATCTGCGACAGTCTTGCAATCAGAAAGGTCGAAATTTATTTGAGAAAAGCCTGCTTTCTGGACGAGAAAAGCGAATAATTTAATGGGCGTCATCTCGCTCACCTCCCCACCGGACACGATCCGTATCCATCTCTTCTTTCCAAATAGGAACCCGTTTTTTTAGTTCCTCAATAATAAAACGTGAGCCTTCATAGGAAGCGGCGCGGTGAGGTGTTGCAACCCCAATGAATACAGCGATATCAGTCAACTGTAACTCGCCTAAACGGTGAATGACAATCACATCCGCATCATATTTCACTTCTACTTCATGCGCCAATTTCGATAGTTCCTTCATCGCCATTTCTTTGTATGCCGTGTAACGAATCGTCTGCGTCTGAATCTCGCCGGTCCATTCGCGAATCGTACCGACAAACATGTTCACAGCGCCGAACTTAGCATTCACTAACTCTTGGTATGACGAGCCAACATCAATTGGCTCCTGCTGCAATCTAACATCTATCATTGTAAAAATTCCTCGATTATCGTTTGACATAGTGCCTCTTGTGTGGCTTGCGTGCTTACTTTCAAAATGTCAGCTGGAAGACTATCATACAACGTTGCCATCGTATGGATTGCTGGCAGTGTTTTCAATGTTGCAATGTCCTCTTTATCTCGTACCATCACAATTTTTGGAAATGGCGCCTCCTTATAACCCTCGATTAAAATTACGTCAGTCGTCGGCAAACTGGCAATCATATCTTTCAGTGTAATTCCTCGATCTACCATAATCGCGTGTTGGGACGCAGAGGACAGAGCGACAATATCTGCCCCACTTTCGCGAAAGGAATAGGAGTCAGTATCTGGGTGATCGATTGCGAATGCATGCGCATCGTGCTTAATAACAGCAACCGTATAATCCTTCATTTTTAACTGTTGCACAAAGCAGTTTGTGAGCGTTGTTTTGCCACTTTTTTTGAATCCTGTTATTTGGAAAATAAGCGCCATACCTCAATCTCCTCTCCTTTATATTTGCCCGTTTTGCCACTCGGTATTCTAATAAGGCATTCCGTTAAGTGTAAATTGCCAAGCGCACTCGACATGTCGCTACCGACTGGAACCGCGATGAGTTCGCCTTCTTCATATAGCAATTGCCCGCGTAAAAAACGATCGTAAGCATTATTTTTCGAATAATCTGCGCCCATTTTTGCCCGTTGAAAAGTAAACTGGGTTTCGATATCTCCACTCATTTTGGCAAGGATTGGTGCAATTAGCAAATGGAATGCTGTAAAACATGCGCCGGGATTACCGGAAAGAGCTGCAACTAGTGTGTTTTCATAGCGCATCGCTGTCGTGACGCTTCCTGGTCGCATTTGAATTTTATTATAGAGAAGTTCGGCATCTTCTTTTGCAATAATTGCCATAAAATCGAAGTCCCCGACGGAAACGCCACCTGTTGTAAGAATGAGATCTGCTTGTTTGGCAAGATCGGTGAGCCGTTTTTTTGTTAACGCTAAGTCATCCTCTATTTGCTCTACTGCAATGACTTGTGCGCCTGCATCTTTTGCTAAAGCCGCCAACATAAGGTGATTACTATTGAAAATTTTGCCGTCGGGAAGAGGCTCTCCGGGTTGGATAAGTTCGGAGCCTGTGGATAAAATTGCGACACGTGGTCTTCGGAAAACTGTCACATTTGGAATTCCGAATGCAGCAAGTAAACTGATAGAGCCAGGATTCAAATGATGATGTGCTTGGAGTAGCGTAGCGCCTACTTCAAACTCTTCGCCGCGCTCTGTAATATTTGTATTTTTATGCGTATTAATGAGTGTAATCGTTGTTGGATCATCCGTTTCGCGTGATTGCTCCAACATAATAACTTTGCCAGCATTCTCTGGAACTTTAGCACCTGTCATGATACGCACCGTCTCATTCTCTTGTAAATCATGATTATAGGTAGCACCACATGGCACGTCTGCCACAACTTGAAAAATTCGCGGATAGTTCGTGTCGTCTTCCGCTCGAATCGCAAAACCGTCATAGCCTGAACGCCTGAAATACGGCATTGCCATCGCTGCTTTTACTTCCTGCGCTAGAATCCGACCATTTGCGTCTGTGATTGCAAGCTCTTCTACACCGAGCATGACAGCGTTCTCCATTAATCGCTTTTGTGCTTCCTCTATTCGAATTGCTACTCGTCTATCCAACATGCCAGACACTTTCCTTTCTTGCAAAATTCAACTAGTTCCACTATACATCAATCCTTGTGAAAATAACAGTGTAAGCGCTCACTTATTGCTACTTTACCTCACCAAATCCATACTTCTTTAAAATACGCTGCGCTTGCTTCCCTTTCATATATTCCATAAATTGAGATGCCTCATCAGCCATATCAGAATCTTTAATCACTGCTGCATAATAACCAATCGGATTGTACAGTGCACTATCGATTTTATACGCTGTTTGCACCTTTTTCGAAATCATTGCATCCGTTTTATAAACAAATCCAATATCTGCATTGCCTGATTCTACATACGCTAGGACTTGTCGAACGTCATTTGCCTTCACTAATCGTGATTTCACGCTGTCCATTAACTGCTCTTTCATTAAAAATTCCACTGCATATTTTCCAGCTGGAACAGAATTCGGGTCACCGATAGCAATAACATGTGCCTTTGCTAATTCTTCCTTAATATTATTAGTTGGAACACTCTTATTCGGCATCACAGCCACCAGCGTATTTGACGCAATTTGCTGTTTATTGTCAACTATTTTTTTATCCATCAATTTATCCACATCAGTCACACTTGCCAGTACAACACCATCAATTGGTGCCCCATTAACTGCACGCTCACGTATTTGCCCTGAACCAGCAAAGTCGAATTCCAATCTCACATGATTATGACTCTTCTCATACAAAGACTTCACGTCATCCATTACGTCCTTCAAACTCGCCGCCACGGAAATATGTATTGTTTGCGTTTCCTGTGTACCACACCCAGCTAAAATAGCTAGCGACACAACAAAAAGCAAGCCACTTACCACCCATTTTCTCATCTACTATTCCCCCTATGTTATCTATTTCCATTGTACGGAAATTTCTCAAAAAAAGACAGCGAAATAGCTCCACTGTCTCTTTTCAAATCAGTTTGCGACAGCTGGTTTGCGCACATAAACGGCCCAAACTGTTACAAGACAAATAAGTGCAAATACACCAAGTAGAATAAATCCAAGCATATAAGAACCTGTACTTTCTTTAATAACACCGAGTAGAAGCGGCGGGAAAAAGCCTCCAATCCCGCCAGCAGCACCAACGAATCCTGTCACTGCTCCCGTATTTCCTTTTGAAACCATTGGCACCATTTTGAAAACAACTCCATTTCCCAGCCCTATAATAAGCGCTGTTATGAAAATCAGTGTTGTAAATATACCGTACTGAGTCAATGAGAAAGCAATCAAGAACGCAGCCACTGCCACGAGTGCAAAACCAGTTGTTAGTAGTTTGGTTGGATTCAATTTATCTGCTAAAATTCCACCAACAGGACGCATAAATGTAGCCGTCGCTGCAAATCCAGCAGAGAATAATCCAGCATTTACTGCACCTATTGAGAACTGATCTCCCATGAAAGCTGGTAAATAATTACTAAGCGCTACAAAGGAACCAAATGTAAGGAAATAGAACAAAGATAAGTACCATGTATTTTTATCCTTCGCAACCGATAGCGACTGCTTCAATGTTTTCTTTTCATCTGGAAGTTTCATTTCTTTCGCAAAAATAGCAAAAATTACTGATATAGCAACGATGGCAATCATCAAAGAATAGTAAATCCAATCAAATCCCCAATTCTCACTAATACGCGGAATGATAAGACCCGCTAATGCATTACCGATATTTCCCATTCCAGCAATACCAAGAATTAAACCTTGCTTTTCAGGCGGAAAAAAAGTCGAAACATATGAAATCGCAATCGCAAAAGTTGTTCCAGCCATACCGATGAAAAAAGCACAAGTTATCAAGTACACATAAGAACTTGCAAATGGAATAAGAACGAGCGGAATCAGCGTGAAAAGCATCGTAATGATATAGATTTTTTTCCCACCGAACCTATCACTCAAAATCCCCATTGGAATTCGCATAATAGAGCCGAGAAGTACTGGTGTGGCAATAAGTAAGCTTTTTTGTGAAGCAGATAAGCCAAATTCCGTGGCAATCTGATTGGAAACTGGCGACAAAGAAGCCCAGACCATAAATGAAATCGCCATCGCAACCGTGGCAATGGTGAGCGCGATATACGCATCTTTTTTCGATGTGTGTTGCATTTTTATTTCTCCCTTCAGTTTAGAAAATTGTTGAGGTTCTTATGAAGCGTAATATGCTGAATTAGAACCTCAATATACATGCGAATGAAGTGAGCATGTAATCCATCAACGGTTCTTATGAAGCGTAGTTCGCTGAATTAGAACCTCAATATGCATGCGAACGTGGTGAGCATGTAATCCATCAGTGGTTCTTATAATACCGAGCTCAGAACAAAAGTCAGAACAAATAAGAAGCGAAAAACATTAGAACCTCAATATACATGCGAATAAAGTGAGCACGTAATCCATGTGCTGAGCCTCCCAATCCAGCCTCAGAAGCCAGCCCTTCTAAAATTTCGTGGCCTCCGTAAAAGTCAAAGGAGTACTCTTACTGCGTACCCTAGCAATTAAAAAGTTGTCAGTCTCGCATTGCTCCACTGCCTATTGATTCACTCAATCAAACCAAACGACTGTTTGAAAGTTCATCAACATAAACGGGCTTCTTCGACTTTTCATTTTCGATAAATAATATAGCTCCTCTTCAAATATGACAATGGGACGCTCCATGCATGTACTAACCTTGTATACGGGAACAACGCAAAAATGATAAAAGCACTAATGATATGCAACTGGAAAAACACCGGCACATTCGCCATCAAACTCGCATCTGGCTGGAAAATAAACAATTGCCTAAACCAAACAGCGATTGACTCCCGGTAATCAAATCCAGGATTCGCTGGATTGGCGAACAAAGTGCTCGCCATTCCAAGAAACAGCGTCAACAGCAATGTCACATTCACGATGATATCCATAATCGAGCTCGTCATTCGAACGCGATCATTTGACAATCTCCGGAACGTTAATAAAAACATCCCGACAAACGCCATAATCCCGAACACACTACCAATCCCAACAGCAACTAAATGATACATATGCTCACTAATCCCAATTGAAGTCGTCCAACTTTTTGGAATGACCAGCCCAATAAAATGACCGCCAACAACAAAAATAATACCGACATGGAACAAGATACTCCCAATCATTAATTGTCTCTTTTCAATCATTTCCGAAGACTTCGAGGTCACTGTAAAATGATCATAACGATAGCGGAAAATGTGACCGAACACAAAACTTGCCAAAACAAGGTAGGGTAAAACAATCCATAAAAAATTATTCCACATGCTGCTTCTCCTCTCCCTGCTTCACACAAATACGCAATTCATTTCGCATTGCTTCAATTACATAGCGATACGGATTCCCTGCTTCTTCAAGCGCTTGAAGCAAATGATACGAACCATCCTCAATAACACCAATCAAAAGCTCAATGCTATCTCCGGAACGATCATCCATATACCAATCGCCCGCATCAATAAACTCGAGCATCAGTGGCAAATAATCCGTTAACTCGGCATCATCTGGCAATAAACCGAACATCTCATATAGCACTTTCAGTTTCGCCAGCATCTGCCCACGTTCCCGCGCATCCTCAAATTTATAGAAAGTCATATAAAGCGTTGTTTTTTTATTAAAATCAAATGTATCCACATATGTCTCCGTTATCTGTCCAAATGTCAGCGTCGAAATTTCCTCCCAAAACGCCGTAATTAAATCTAGCGTTTTAGGATTCTTAAACGTTTCTAAAAGCAAAAACCGATCATTAATAAAGCGTTTCTCTGGATACGATAGCACCGCTGAAAGAGCGCCAAAAACAGCACGTTTTTCGTCTAGCAAGGCATAATTAATCACGCCAAATCCCCCCATAAAAACTTTCTTCATACATATCCTGCGTCGATTTCGAAGGTTGTTGCGTACTACTTCCCATCGGCATCGGTGTATTGGTCACATCAGGCTTATTAATCTGGTCCGCCAAGCTACAACCACCACAAACATCCTCAGAAAAACCAGATGATCCTTGCGCTCTATACGTATCAATGTACTCCTCTTTATGGCTCGCAGGGATTACAAAACGGTCCTCATACTTGGCAATCGCCAGCAAGCGGTACATCTTCTTAACCTCTTGCTCCGTCATACCCACCCGTGCTAATTTATCCGTATCAAAATCTTTACCAGAGCTCACCGCTCGCATATACATCCGCATCATCGCCATTTTTTGAAGCGATGTCTTAATCACATCTGTATTCCCAGCCGTCAGCAAACTCGCCAAGTAATCAACAGGAATCCGCATTTCATCAATCGCTGGGAAAATCATATCTGGATTATTAATCGAATCTTTCCCTTCAAAATAATTCATGATTGGTGAAAGTGGTGGCACGTACCAAACCATTGGCATTGTGCGGTATTCTGGATGTAGCGGGAACGCAATCTTATATTCCTTCGCCATTTTATAAACTGGTGAATTTTGCGCTGCCTTAATCCAATCTTCTTTAATTCCATCTTTACGCGCCTGCTCAATCACTGCTGGGTCATTCGGATCAAGGAACAAGTCTAGTTGCTTCTCATACAACTCTTTCTCGTCCTCCACCGAAGCCGCCTCCTTCACACCATCCGCATCATAGAGCATCACGCCAAGATAGCGAATCCGACCTGTACATGTCTCTGAACAAACCGTTGGCAAACCAGCCTCGATGCGCGGAAAACAGAAGGTACATTTTTCGGCCTTATTCGTTTTCCAGTTAAAGTAAACCTTTTTATAAGGGCAACCAGTCATACAATAACGCCAGCCACGACAAGCCTCCTGATCGACAAGTACAATCCCGTCCTCATCACGTTTATACATCGCACCACTTGGACAAGATGCCACACAAGATGGATTCAAACAATGCTCACATAAACGAGGCAAATACATCATAAACGCTGTCTCAAAATTCGTTTTTATCTCCGTTTCGATATTTTTCATGTTCGGATCAAGCGGCATCGTCGTTGGAGCACCCGCCAAATCATCCTCCCAGTTTGGACCCCATTCTATTTCCATATCTTTTCCTGTAATTACAGATTTTGGACGAGCAACTGGTTGATTTTTCTTCTCTTTCGGCGTGAAAAGCGTATCGTAATTATATGTCCACGGCTCGTAGTAATCGTTTAATTCTGGCATATCTGGATTGTAGAAGATTTTCCCGAGCATAACTTTATTCCACTTCGAACCAGCTGCAAGCTCCAATTTTCCTTTTTTCAGTTTCCAGCCACCTTTGTAGCGTTCCTGATCTTCCCATTGTTTCGGATAACCAATACCTGGCTTTGTTTCCACATTATTAAACCAAACATATTCAGCACCAGGGCGGTTTGTCCACGTATTTTTACATGTCACACTACACGTATGGCAACCGATGCATTTGTCTAAATTCATTACCATTCCAACTTGTGCTTTAATCTTCAAGCCAATTCACCTCATTCAGTTTCCGGACCGCAACATAGAGATCTCGCTGATTTCCAATTGGTCCATAATAGTTAAAACCGTAGCTAAGCTGTGCATAACCGCCAACCATTTGTGTTGGTTTCACGTGGATTTTTGTCGGAGCATTATGACTACCACCGCGTGTCCCCGTAATCGAAGTTCCTGGAACGTTGATATGACGGTCTTGCGCGTGATACATGTACATCGTTCCTTTTGGCATTCTATGACTAACGACCGCACGTGCCGTTACCACACCATTTCGGTTGTAAACTTCCAACCAATCGTTATCTTTAATCTTGCCGGCCTCAGCGTCTTCATGATTAATCCACACATTCGGACCACCACGGAAAAGTGTCAACATATGCTGATTATCTTGGTACATACTGTGAATATTCCATTTACCATGTGGTGTCAAATAGCGCAACACAATCGTATCTGGCGTCTCAACGATCTCTTTATCACGAGGTGCAAAAACTTGCGGAGGTAACGTCGGCTTGTAAACCGGAAGCGCCTCCCCGTATTGTAAAAACATCTCATGGTCAATGTAAAAATGTTGTCGCCCAGTCAGCGTTCGAAATGGAACTAAGTGCTCAATGTTCGTCGTAAATGGTGAGTAACGTTTGCCGTCTGTATTCGATCCTGTAAATACCGGCGTTGGAATTACTTCACGCGGTTGCGCCGTAATGCTTTGGAACGTAATCCGCTCCGCCTCACGCGGTTTTGCTAAATGACTAAGCTCTACACCAGTCGCCTCTTCCGCCACCTCCCAAGCACGAACTGCCACCTTCCCATTCGTTGCACTAGAAATATGCAAAATCGCATTCGCTGCTTGTCTTTCATTTTCCATAATAGGCATCCCGTCTTTAATCGAATCATCCTCATAAATCCCATTGATGCTTTTTATTTCTTCATACTCATTTGCAACTGGGAACTGTGTCCCATGCGCGCCAACCTTACCCGTTCCAACATTTGGACCCAGCGTAATAAATTTATCGTAAATCTTTGTATAATCACGTTCTACAAATTGGAAATGTGGCATCGTTTTACCTGGAATTGCCTCAATTTCACCTTTTTTCCAATCCTTAATTTCACCATAAGGTTGTGATATTTCCATTGGCGTGTCATGATTCAGTGGCAACATAATCACATCACGCTGTACCTCATGCAAATGATCTTTCGCCATCTCAGAAAATGCATGACTCAAATCTTTAAAAATATTCCAATCCGATTTCGACTCCCAAAGCGGACTAATCGCTGGGTTAAACGGATGCACAAATGGATGCATATCCGTACTCGAAATATCCGTCTTCTCATACCACGTCGCAGCAGGAAGCACCACATCCGAATAAATCGGCGTCGCCGTCATCCGGAAATCAAGCGTCACCATCAAGTCTAATTTTCCTTCTGCTTCCTCATCGCGCCACACCATTTCCTCTGGCTTAAACTCATCGTTTGGCGTCGACAACAAGTTATTCGTCGTTCCAAACAAATGCTTCATGAAATACTCCTGCCCCTTTCCACTAGAAGAAACAAGGTTCGAGCGCCATACAAAAAGACCACGCGGGAAATTCACAGGATTGCCCGGATCTTCCACCGCAAACTGCAATTTTTCCGACTTCAAATCATCCACAATTCCCGACACGATTTCCGCATCCGATTTGTCCTTATTTTCCGCTGCAAAGAGCAAACTATTCTTGTTAAACTGCGGATAAGAAGGCAACCAACCAAGGCGCGCCGCCAGTACATTATAATCTGCCGCATGTTTATAGCTCATTTTTTTGGCCAGAGGGGATTTCAAAGCATCCGTATCCATTTCTTCATAACGCCATTGATCCGTTGCAAAATACCAGAAACTCGTTGCATTTTGCTGTCTCACTGCGCCTTGCCAATCCTTCGCAAAAGCCACTGTTTGCCAGCCTTCAATTGGACGACATTTTTCCTGACCAACATAATGCGCCCAGCCTCCGCCGTTTACACCTTGAGAAGCAGTCAAAATTACTAAGTTCAAAATCGAACGATAAATCGTGTCACTATTAAACCAATGATTGATACCCGCACCCATAATAATCATCGAACGACCGCCAGTATCAATCGCGTTCTGTGCAAATTCCCGCGCAATCTGCGTCACGATATCTGCTTTCACACCCGTAATCGACTCCTGCCAAGCCGGTGTATATAAACTTTCCCCATCATCCAAACCACGCGCTGCCCGTTGATCTCCGTCATGTCGCGCCACACCATATTGGCTTAACATTACATCATAAACTGTTGCTACTAAGCGCTTTGAACCATCAGCAAGCGTAATTTCACGAACAGGCAATTCTCGTTCAAAAATACCATTCCCATTATTATCAAAGTAAGGAAACGCAACCGTATCGATTCTATCCAAACCAACCGTCATCGCAGGCGCAATCATCGAGCCATCCTCGCGTTCAAGCGACAAGTTCCATTTTACGCCCTCTTCCCAACGCTGACCCATCGTCCCATTCGGAACCACAATATCGCCCGTTGTCTCATCAATCAAGCACGTTTTCCAATCTGCATGCGTCACCTTTTCCAACCCTGCATGCAAGTCATCCTCACGTAAGAATCGACCCGGCGTCAAGCCCTTATCTGTCTCATCAAGCAACAGCAAGAACGGTAAATCGGTAAACTGTTTCGCGTAATCCACAAACAGTGGCTCCGCACGTTCCACATAAAACTCCTTCAAAATAACATGCGTCATTGCTTGTGCAAGTGCTGCATCCGTCCCAGGATTCGGTGCTAGCCAGTTATCCGCAAACTTCACGTTCTCTGCGTAGTCTGGCGCTACCGCAACTACCTTCGTCCCCTTATAGCGAACTTCCGTCATGAAATGCGCATCTGGCGTCCGAGTAAGTGGCACATTCGACCCCCACATCATGATATAACCTGCGTTATACCAATCACTAGACTCTGGCACATCTGTTTGCTCACCCCAAATTTGTGGAGAGGCAGGCGGTAAATCCGCATACCAATCATAGAAGCTCAACATTTCACCACCGAGTAGCGTCAAGAACCGCGATCCAGCCGCATAACTAATCATTGACATTGCGGGAATTGGCGTAAACCCAGCCAAGCGATCCGGTCCATATTTCTTAATCGTATAAATCAGCATCGCCGCGACCATATAGTACGCTTCTTGCCACGACACCCGAATTTGTCCACCTTTACCACGCGCGCTCTTATAACTCTCCGCCTTCTCAGGGTCTTCCACGATACTCGCCCAAGCCTTAATCGGATCACCATACTGCTTCAACGCATTTTGCCATAGACGCCATAATTTCCCACGCACATACGGATATTTCACACGTAGCGGACTATACTCATACCAAGAAAAACTCGCACCACGCGGACAGCCACGAGGTTCAAATTCTGGCATGTCCGGCCCACAGCTCGGGTAATCCGTCGCCTGATTTTCCCACGTGATAATCCCGTTCTTCACGAAAACCTGCCAACTACACGAACCCGTACAATTGACACCATGCGTTGTGCGAACCACCTTATCATGACTCCAGCGATCTCGATACATCTTCTCCCAAGCACGGCTTTTCTCCTCCATCACCGTCCAGTTACCATTAAATTTCTCCGTCCGTTTAAAGAATCGCAAACCTTTCTTCCTCACTATGTACCACCTCATTTTTTGTTATTTTTTTCACAAAGGAAAACAGAAAAATTCCTACTTGCTTTGATAGTACAACTTCTATCTTTTGTACGCATCGGGAGAATCCCTATATTTTTAAAATAACCTTTTTTTGACGCCATTTTCAAATAGTGCTATAATAAAAACGAAAAGAGAGCCATGCTCGACACATGACTCCCTTTAAGAGTAGAACCCATTAAGATGGTAGCTCGAGTTAATTAAATAGTTCTTGTATAACCATCTATTACTCCGCTAAAAGTGAATAGATGGTTATTCTTTGTCTTTTTGTATTGCTTTCACAATCACGACAATTAGACCGATTAAGGAAACAATAAAGCTTCCAAAACCGAGCATAAGTGCCATTGCTTCTGCAACAGACATCGGCTAGTCCTTTCCAAAGGGTTTGAACTTATTCGCATAAGCACCACCACCTTTATGATGAGATAGCCACCATCTTTCACTTCTCTACTTTTTCTAGTATATCAAATTAAAACAGAATAACACACTCAATTTGTGGTGTTTTTCTTTTATTCCCTAAATACATACACAATTCGGAGGTTCATTCATGCTCACACCAGTCCTACACTCACTCATCGTAGCGCTCGCATCCACCATTCTTGCTTTCCTCACCATGCTCCCGCTCAGCTACTATTTCGCAAATCGCAAATCACGATTCCAACTAATCATTGAAATTATCATCCTATTACCACTCGTCCTACCACCAACAGTCGTAGGCCTTATCCTACTCAACCTGTTCGGCAAAAATGATCTCATCGGCGCTTTTTTATGGAGTAACTTCAATTACAGCTTCATCTTCACGCTCGCTGGTGCCATCATTGCCACAACCATCATCATTCTACCAATCATGTACCAAGGCCTAAAAAGCGCGTTCCTCTCCATTGATCACGACCTCGTCTGGGCCGCGCAAACCCTATCCGCAAACGCCAGAACCATCTTCGTAAAAATCATTCTGCCAAACTGCTGGCAACCAATTTTAGCAGGGATTTTACTTAGTTTTTGCCGGGCGATGGGTGAATTTGGAGCAAGCCTCATGGTTGCCGGTTACGTCGAAGGAAAAACGGATACCATAGCCTCCAGCATTTACTTCATGGTCCAACAAGGAGACATGCGCACTGCCATTTATCTTGGTCTCATCAACGTCATTATCGGCATTATCGCGCTGATGGTCATCCACATCCTAACCGTCCGCCAAACCAACTTAACGAGAGGAATGTAACCCATGGGACTACGCTTACAATTTAAAAAGAAACTACCCTTTCACGATCTTGACATCAACTACGATCTCATTGCTCCAATAACAGCAATCATGGGCGCGAGTGGCTCTGGAAAATCAACTTTATTCCAGTGCATCAGCGGCCTTAAAAAAATCGACGAAGGCATTATCGAATTCGGCAATACCGCTTGGGACGACACATACAGCGATATCTCCGTTCCAACAGCCGCGCGCAAAGTAGGCTATCTCTTCCAAAACCTAGCCCTATTTCCAAATATGAACGTTTTTCAAAATATCGCATTCGGCCTTACTGTCCATAAAAAAAATCGCACCGAAATCGAACAACAAGTCCGTAAAATAAGCGACTACTTACAAATTTCCCATCTCCTTTTTTCCTCCGTCCAAAAATTATCGGGCGGTGAAAAACAACGCGTAGCCATGGCCCGTGCAATGATTATCAATCCGAACCTCCTGCTCCTTGATGAACCATTCAACGGTCTTGATGAGAACACGCGCAACATCTGCATCGAACTCGTCGGTCAAATGGCGCGCGATTTCGACATTCCAGTCATCTTCGTTACCCATTATCACCAAGAAGCCGAATCCCTCACAGGAGAAATATTAAAAATAAAGGATGGTCGCCTTGTCAAAAACTAAAACAATCGCAGGAATCGTGCTCGCAGGCGGAAATTCCAGGCGTTTCGGCGAAGATAAAGCACTGCACAAAGAAACACCCAATTCGAAAACTTGGGTCGAACAAACCGCTGATAAATTGCGCCCAGTCGTCGATCACGTGTTCATCGTCACGAATAAACGTCTATTCTTAGACATACAATCTTTGTTCAGCGATGACACTGTAACTGTATTGATCGATCAAGAACCATTCCTAGATAAAGGTCCACTTGGCGGTATTTACGCAGTTATGTGCAGCACTAAATATGAGCGCTATCTCGTCACACCAACCGACACACCACACGTAACGACAGCTATTTTTATCGAACTCATCCATCAGGGAAATGCCTATGCCGCGACTAAAAACGCCGAACATTATCTCACCGCTTGCATCCCCTACTGCAAAAACGAAACTCAAGTCTTGCTAAATACAGATAACCTTCGTATCCGACAACTTTTACAAACAATCAACACCCAAAAATGCGTTTTTCCAAGCGAATCTCCATTCCAAAATAAAAACTACAAATAACCATCTTCAGGAGGTACTACATGCGGTTTCTATCTCTACTCTGGCAATTCACATGGACACAAATACTTTGCTGCATCTTCCCAGCCATCATTTTTCTCTCGCTTGCCTTTTCCAAATACATTGACATCCCCTTCCTTCCGAGATACGATTTACTGCTCATCATCTGCATTATCGCGCAACTACTTTTAATCAAATTTGGCCTGGAAACATGGGATGAACTCAAAGTCATTATGCTTTTCCACATCATCGGCCTCGCCCTTGAAATCTACAAAATTCATATGGGTTCCTGGGCTTATCCAGAAGACGCTTACACAAAAATACTCGGCGTTCCACTTTACAGCGGCTTCATGTACTCAAGCGTTGCCAGCTACATTTGCCAAGCCTGGAAACGCTTCGATCTCACCGTCAAAAATTGGCCCAAAAGTAGCTATGTCATCACGCTCTGTGTCGCAATTTATCTCAACTTTTTCACGCATCATTACATCTGGGATTTCCGTTACATACTTATCATCGCCGTCCTGCTTCTTTTCCTACGCACCATCGTATCATTCACGGTCGGCGACAAACGCTTAAAGATGCCGCTATCCCTGTCCTTCCTGCTCATTGCGTTCTTCATCTGGGTAGCAGAAAACATCGCCAGCTTCTTCGGCGCATGGTACTATCCCGACCAAGCAATCACCTGGCAACTCGTTGGCTTCGGTAAAATCACCAGCTGGTATCTCTTAATCATCATCAGTGTCATGATCATCGCCGAACTGAAATTTCTCAAAAAAGAGCGACGAGAAGACAGCAAAGAAGCCATCGATTCGTAATTAATCGCCGGCTTCTTTTCGTTTTCGTATATATTTATTGATATTGAAATAAAACATAAAAGCGACTACAAAAATAATAACTTGATAAATACGCGGAAAACCATAATCCAATCCTAAAATTGCAACACCAATGAATCCAGCAATAATACACCCCAATATATTAAGCCAAACTTTCTTAGTCATAGCTCCGTTCCTCCCTTTTTACCCGCTTCTCATAAGGTAGCAATTCCAAATCAATTCCCTTCTCCTTTTTAAATTTCGTAAAAGCCGCTAAATCCATCGGTCCATACGATTTTTCCCACTCTAAATCAAAAATCCAATATTGGGGATTATGGTGTTTTAATCGCCGTTCCCCAACTTCCTCCGTGTCCTCCGATTTAGCAATCAAATACACCTCATCCCAATCCAAAGCCACGATATTTCCAATCGTCTCCTCCGTCGTTCCTTCTGCATCCTCCATGACTACTTTAAACACATTATCCATCGCCCCATCAGGATATTTCCGCACAAAATCGTGTTCCATCGTGTTAATCGCGACAATTTGATACTTATCATTCACATCAATCTCATAATCACCGGCCCCAGAACAACCAGCTAGTACCAATACACTCAAACTACCAATCCATTTCTTCAACATTTAAAACCACTCTTTTCTGCCATTTCCCATATAGCTATCCCATCCCACCATATCATAGCCCCAATAACGAAACAACAAAAACAGCGAAAATTAACGATCTACCCCATAATCAACTTCTCTACAGCATAAAGTCGCGGCGCCTCAATCCCATATTTCCTAGCCTCAACTACCATCTCCCTCACAGCCGGCCCAACCTGATAATGATTATGTTCCACAAGCGCATAACTAATACTCTGAGGCGAAAATACCAATTTACTCAGAAAAAAACCGACCACTTTTGGCGGTAAAACATTCAAAATCCTTGTTAAAGCGCCCAATTGAGAGCCTTTTGCTTTCAAAACAAGACGGAGCTCTCTCATATTACTACCAATCCCAGCCAATGACTCCGACGACGAAACGACCTTTTTAAAACTCCCGCTTTTTAAAACCTCCATCTCCATCGCCACATTGAATGCAAAATGATTTTGAAGCCAACTCTGAAAATCTTTTGGCGTCTTTACTCTGAAACCAGCATCCACAAAAAGTCGCTGTACTTCTAAATTTCTATCACTAAAACTAGATGCAAACGTTCCAAATTCAACCGTCTTATAAAGTCCACCGTAAAGCGTGTTCCCCTCGAATCCGCCACCAGCGCCAGGAAAACCATACACAATCCGGTCTGGTGAAATCGGATTAAGCGCTACCTCAGGATTTCTCCAAAAATTACAGAAAAAAAGAACAGTTGCCTTTCCAATTCGAGGCGCAATGTACTTCGCCGAATCAGACACTTGCTCTGGGTTCACACTCAAAAAAATAAGATCATAGTCATGATTTTTCGGTATTTCTTCCCGTATAACAATTGGCCACCTCTCTTTTGTCCGCCTATCCTTCTTACTTTTTCGAGCATCCCACATTTCTAAATCCACATGAGAACCATATATTGCTTTCCTACCTTCGCGAACATAAAATTCAACTGTGTGGCCCGCCTTCTCAAAAGCCCAAGCATATTGTGTCCCGATAGCACCGCGTCCAAAAAACAGTATTTTCATAAGTTTTCCTCCTATCATATTGACTATCCAACAACGTGTTGTATAATGAATTATACGGCCTTAATAAATATTCATCAACCTACAATTTTTTCAAATCTGTTGGATTGTGAAAGGAGATTACCATGAGAAAACAACCTGAAATAACTAACAAAACAAGACAGGCATTAATCGATGTGTTTTGCGAACTTTACAGTCAGAAACCGATAGAGAAAATCACCGTACAAGAAATTGCCAATAAATCTGGCTATAATCGCAGTACTTTTTATCAGTATTTTACGGATGTTTATGATTTGCTTGATTTTATGGAAAATGACATATTAGATTACATTCATGAAAACGCGCACAACAAAGAACAGACCGATCCACAAGGTATACTCTTACTTTTTGAAGAAAAGGAATTATACCTCCACGCTTTACTGAGTGATTACGGCAATATTCGCTTTATTGAGAAGCTGAAACGTGAATTTTTTTCTGACAAACTGGATTATTGCATCCCAAAAGATAGTTCGATGACGCCTTACTTATTAGAATTTAACATTTCAACCGCTTTTTCATTGATTCGTCTTTGGCAACGTCGACAAAAAGATTTACCACCAGAACAATTATTTCGCTTAATAGACACGTTAGTTAATTCAGGTACATCTTCCATTCAAAAAAAGTAGCGAAGATCAAAACACCGATCTCCGCTACTCTCTTCATCCTCTTTTCCACTTCAACCAACTATACGAATCCATGATTTGCAAAAACCGGACCAATCTCGATAAACTCATCCCATCCTCATTCCCAAACGTACGTGAAAACCGCTCCTCCATCTCCGGAATCGTCGTCTCCCCGTCCATCTGTGAAAGAATGAAATAACCATGCTCATCCAGCTTAATCCGCCGTTCTGTTGGTTGCTTTAAAAACTTCGTCGCCACGCGTTCCAACCAAGCAGAACGCGGCACAATCAAATATCTCTCCTGCTCTGCGACTTCCAGAACTAACCCATTCTTCAAAACTGGAACTTCTTCCAACATATTTCGCCGTTCTTTTTTTCGCATAGAATAACCCCCTCCTTGTGTCTAAACATTTGGTACTACGAAACTTTGCTACACCGTCAACCAAAGTGGAGCGACAAATGATTAGATGCTAGGCAAAGACAAGTACCAGCGCGGAATCTACGACTTGTACACCAACTAAAAACAGGGAGGGAGTCTCACCCCCAACCATGTGAGAAGTTATGCGAAATACAGCATAGAAGAGCACTGGAACGGAGCCTTTAACGACGCAGATGAGCGTTTGTCGCTACGCTTTCTTCTTTTTAGGTACTGTTGAGATGTAAAGCAATGTACACACAATCAAGAATACCAGGAACGGTAGCCATTGATTTGTCAACAAGTACTCAGTTGGAATAATATTTGGGTTAATCGAAATCATAAAGGCAATAATAACGCCCAGCAACGATTCTCCAGCAATTAAGCCAGATGCAAATAATGTTCCACGCTCAATACGTGCTGCTTTTTCCTTATCTTTTTTCGCTTTGATAACTTGGTTTACGATTAAGCGAACGAACCCACCGAACATAACGGTTGCACTAATGTTTAATGGCAAGTAAAGACCTACTGCGAACACAAGCGAGTTCATACCTAGAAATTCAATAACAATCGCAATCGAAACGCCGATAAAGATTAACGTCCACGGCAAATTGCCATTTAAGATACCTTCTGCTAAAATTTTCATCAACGCAGCTTTTGGAGCTGGTAAAGCTTCTGAACCCATGCCATATGCGTTATCTAGTAGTGTCAAAATATAACCCATTACAAGACCACTGGCAATAACACCAATCATCATCGCAACCTGTTGTTTCCAAGGTGTTCCACCAACGAGGTACCCTGTTTTTAAATCTTGTGAAATATCACCTGCAACAGCAAGCGCCGTACAAACAATCGCGGCAACCGTCAATGTCAGTACAATACCTTCTGTGCCACTATAACCGAATGATTTATAAGCAATCGCTACAATCAGAAGTGTCGCAATGGTCATCCCAGAAACTGGTGAGGAAGAGCTACCAACAATTCCAACAATTCGCGATGCAACCGTAACAAATAAGAATCCGAAAATCGCAATTGCTAAAGCGCCAATAATGCCAACATTCGTAAATGGATCAAACGCGATAATAACAATTAATACAGTAATCCCAATCAAAACCCATTTCATTGGAATATCTTTATCTGTGCGCTCAATTTCAAGCATTTTCTGTCCTTTATTCTTATTAATTCCAACCATCGTACTACGCAGCGTCTGGATAATCGCTGGCATCGTTTTCGCAAGCGTAATCAAACCACCAGCCGCAACTGCACCGGCGCCAATATAGCGAATATAATTATCCCAAATCATGCTCGCATCTAACGTTTTCAATGCCTCTGAAGCTGGAAAAATAATGTCTGAACTACCAGCACCAAAAAATGCTATGGAAGGAATCAAAACAAGCGAAGCCATCAAACCACCAGCTACCATCTGACCCGCAATTTTTGGCCCGATAATAAAACCAACACCGAGTAAAGCCGGATAAATCTGCGTCCCGATAAAGGCGTTTTGAAAATTATAAATCCCCGTCTGTACATCACTTCGGAAAACTTTGAAACCATCTGTAAGAACTTTCACAAGAGCCCCAATTCCGAAACCAAATACAACGAGTTTTGCTTGTGCCCCGCCACCTTTCTCACCTGTTTTTAGAACTTCCGCACAAGCCGTTCCTTCTGGATAAGGCAACGTCTCATGTTCATTAACAATCAGCATTCTTCTAAGCGGTACCATCATGAACACACCTAGGAATCCCCCGGTCAATACGATGAATACTAGCATAATCTGGTTGATGTCTACACCTAGCATAAATAGCGCTGGAATCGTAAACACCGCACCAGCACCGAGCGCTTCCCCTGCTGTTGTCATCGTCTGCACAATGTTGTTCTCCAAAATCGAATCGCGCCTAAAAATCCCGCGCAAAATCCCCATCGAAATAACAGCTGCCGGAATTGACGCAGATACCGTCAAGCCTACTTTGAGCCCTAAGTAAGCATTTGCTGCGCCAAATAAAATTGCAAGAATAATACCAAGAACGATAGAAGTTACTGTCAATTCCGGCAGTGATTTGGAAGCAGGTATGTAAGGCTGAAACTGCTTGCTACCCATTTTATCACTCATTTTGTAACTACTCCTTTAAGTTTTATGTAATCTTTGTTCCTTTAAAGCAAAGATCCAATTCTATTTTACCCCTACATACCCATTTTCGCAATGGATATCTGGAAGAAAAAACAAGAAAATACAATCCTTTGAGCAGAAGGACGCCATCCTTTAATCACTTTACTATAGACACCAAAGCGACGAACCTACGCTCTGATTCGCCGCTCCCCTACTTATAATAATCCTAAACGTTGCAATCCCTTCAAAACCCCATCATTATCGACAGAATCCGTCACGAAATCGGCAATTGCTTTCACTTCATCGCGCCCGTTAGCCATCGCGACTCCCGTGCCAACTTCTTGTAACATTTCAATATCATTCAGACCATCGCCAAACGCATACGCATCCTCAATTTTGAAATCCAAGCGCTTCAACATTTCTCGAATACCAACTGCCTTCGAACCGTTTGCAGGAGCCACATCCATCGACACATCATGCCAGCGCAAGAAACCATACTCTGGAAAATTATCCTTGTAAAATTCGTCATGACTCTCATCGGCAAACAATAAACATTGATACAATGTCCGGCCTTTATAAAATTCCGCATCAAGCTCTGGATACCCCTCTTTCAGCGAGTTCATACCTTCATGTACCTTATGATGATCCGGAATATTCGTCCGTAGCGTCTCCTCATTCATAAATACAAGCGGATGATCCAAATTCTCCGTAATTTCAATTAAGCGCTCCATTGAATCCTGTGGCAAGGGGTTATCAAATACCATTTCCCCCTCAAAAACAACATATTGTCCATTAAAACTCACATAAGAATTAATATTCAATTCCTCACATATATCTTTCAATAAAAAAGGAGCCCTCCCAGATGCAATCGCCACATAAACACCTTTATCTTGTAAGGCTTTCACAGCTTTTCTTGCGGAATCTGGAATCTCCTTGTTGTCATTGACCAACGTACCATCTACATCAAAAAACACAATTTTCTTCATCGCTCAAATCTCCTCAAACCAAATTTGCGGGAAAAATGCACCCAATTACTAATCTCATCATTAAGTATACCAAAAAAAATACGATAGCGGATAGAAACTACGTAATTAATCTCATCACCTTGAAAACAAATGATACCTCTATAAAAAATTATCTGTACAATCAAAATATGATTTTCCAGCCTCCTATCACTTTTTCAACCTATTTGAGTAGATTGTAGTAGCATTTATCTTTTTTTATGGTATATTAGAATTCAAGGATAAAAGTTCGGATTTTATTTTTACAAAGAAGTGACTTATGAAACCTACCGTGAATTGAAATCATTTGCTGTCCATTTTGTTTAAAATGCGCAGAATAATGGTATTCAATTGGAGTAGGTGAAAAAAACGCAGAATGTCATGTATATTCTAAAATCGTAGCCAAACTTTACTAACGGCTACCATTGTTTCTTTTTGCCTTTTTCACAAGTCACACCATTTTATCCATGAATTTATTATGTAAATAGATTGCAAATGAGGAGCAATGCTATTTTTACAATGAATAATAACGAAACATAAAGGAGAGAAAAAAATGATTTTTAAAGTTTATTATCAAGCAACAAAAACCGAAACACCTGTCAGAGAAAAAACACAATCCATCTATGTGGAAGCAAGTGGCGTGCCAGAAGTGCGCGTTATTCTTAAAGACCAACCCTTCCATATTGAGTTAGTAGAGCAATTGAGTGAAGCCCATCTGCAATACGAAAAACAAAATGAAGATTTCCAACTGTGGGGGCAGTAATCCGCTATGAAATTTGTAAAAAATAATGAAACAGCTGTTTTCGCACTCGGTGGTCTAGGCGAAATCGGAAAAAACACTTACGGCGTGCAATTTCAGGATGAGATAATCCTCATCGATGCCGGTATTAAGTTCCCAGAGGACGAGTTACTCGGTATTGATTACGTTATTCCCGATTACACGTATTTAATCAAAAACAAAGAAAAAATTAAAGGTTTATTCATTACGCACGGTCACGAAGATCATATTGGTGGCGTTCCTTACTTGCTTCGCGAATTAAACATTCCCGTCTACGCTGGGAAACTAGCGGCAGCGCTTATCCGCAATAAATTAGAAGAACATGGCTTACTGCGCCAAACGAAGATTTACGAGTTTGAAGAAGACGATGTTTTCAAATTCCGCAAAACAAGTATTTCCTTCTTTGCAACAACACACAGTATTCCTGATTCTTATGGCGTTGTTGTCAAAACACCGTCTGGAAATATTGTTCACACAGGCGATTTCAAATTCGATTTCACACCTGTTGGCGAACCTGCAAACTTAACAAAAATGGCAGAAATAGGAAAAGAAGGCGTACTATGCCTCCTTTCAGATTCTACCAATGCAGAAGTTCCTAATTTTACAATGAGTGAGCGTATCGTTGGGGAAAGTATTAAAAATATTTTCCGTGATGTGGATGGTCGGATTATTTTTGCAACGTTCGCATCCAACATTTATCGCCTACAACAAGTTGTGGAGTCCTCTGTCGCAACTGGTCGCAAAATTGCTGTTTTCGGTCGTAGTATGGACTCTGCTATCACAATTGGTATCGAGCTTGGCTACATCCAGGCGCCGAAAGATACGTTTATCGAATGGGGACAATTGAATAAACTACCTGCCAATGAAGTCACGATTCTTTGTACCGGTAGTCAAGGTGAACCGATGGCTGCACTTTCGCGTATTGCGAACGGTACCCATCGTCAAATCCAAATTCAACCTGGCGATACCGTTGTCTTTTCTTCTTCACCAATTCCAGGAAATACACTTAGCGTAAACCGCACAATTAACCTACTTTTCCAAGCTGGTGCAGAGGTTGTTCACGGTAAAGTTAACAACATTCATACGTCTGGTCACGGTGGCCAACAAGAACAGAAACTGATGCTTCGTCTCATGAAACCTAAATATTTCATGCCAATTCATGGAGAATTTAGAATGCAGAAATTACATGCCCAGTCCGCGTTTTACTGCGGTGTTCCTCATGAAAATAGCTTCATCATGGAAAATGGAGATGTGCTGGCTCTAACTGCTGATACCGCGCACGTTGCAGGAAAAATCCAATCTGCCAACGTGTATATCGATGGTAGCGGAATTGGTGATATCGGTAATATCGTTTTACGCGATCGCCGTGTCCTTTCCGAAGAAGGCTTAGTTATCGTTGTTGTCTCCATCAGTGCGGCTAAAAATAAAGTAATGGCTGGTCCAGATATCATTTCCCGCGGCTTCATCTACATGCGTGAATCTGGCAATCTGATTAATGAGGCACAAGGATTATTGCGCCGTCATTTAAACAAAGTAATGGACAGCAAGACTACACAATGGTCCGAAATTAAAAATGAAGTCACAGATACGCTACAACCATTTTTATATGAAAAAACAAAACGCCGTCCGATGATTTTACCAATCATTATGGAAGTTTAGTATAAAAAAGACTCCAATCAGAATTTCCTGATTGGAGCCTTTTTTTGCATGATTAGGCTTTTCGTCTTACGTAATAAAGTCCAACACCGATTAACACTAATCCACCTAGCACAATGCCCGTTTGATCTTCGTCACCAGTCTGTGGCAAGTTCTCATTTTTCACAGGGACAATCGCTGATTCCTTATCCCCTGTTGCTGGAGGAATAATCGGTTCCGGCGTTACTGTGCTATCTTTTCCATTATCTGTATCCGGTAAGTCTGTGCCACTCCCGTTATTATCGCCAGGAATTTCTTCACTACCACCGTTATCAATTGGATCTGCAGCCATAACAGCTACTGTAAATGTCTTGCTATAACCGTCCGCATCCGTTACCGTAACGCCAAATGTATCTCCTTCTTTCAAGTTTTCACTACTCATATCAATTTCAAAATTACCATCTACATCCGCAACAACCGGTGCTACTTTTGCTTGCACTGCCAAAGTGTCTAACGAAACCGTCGCGCCTGGAATTGTTTTTCCTTTAAATACAGCATCTTTTTCTTTATACGATACAAAAGTCGTACTGTCCGCAATCGCTTGAACTGCTGCATCTTCTTTTTCCTTCGCTATTTCTGCTTCTGTTTTGAACGTTTTGCGACCAAGTTCAGGTGTTACAAGTTTGCTTTGTGATTGAATATAATTGATAAATGTGTCTGTATCAGGATCAATAACATCGACTTGTTTTCCTTTCGTGAAAGCAGAGAAAGAATCACCTCCGCCAAATAGGAAATCATTAATTACCACACGATACGTTGCCGCTGGGTCTAATTTCGTGCCATCTTCCTTCATCACATCAACTACACGCTTTTCACCAGCGTCATTTTTTGTGTACGTGTATGTCAAACCAGAAACTTGTAAAAAGTATTTTTCAGATTCGTCATATTGCTGATTTAAAGCTTCAATAATATCTGCTCCAGAAAGTTCAACTACTTGCAAAATGTTTCCAAAAGGCTGTACGGCTTGCGCTGCGCCCCAGGTAACTGCATATGAACCGTTCGCCGCCGTTCCAACAAGATCTGCGCGAATTCCACCATTATTTGTCATCGCAAAATCAACCGGAATTCCAGCTTGCTTTGCCATTTCGCGTTGACCGTCTGTAATTAAATTTCCAAGCGGTGATTCATTATCCGCATTTGTATCGCGTGTCAGCACTGCACTGTCCATTTGTCCAATCGGCTTGCTAATGACAGGATTCACCAATGAATAAGCTTCGTCGATAACACTGCGAACCGCCACATCTGGCGTTACGTCTTGTAAATTGTATTTAATTTCCGCATTAGGAGTTGTCTCAAAATCTTTTGTCGTTTTGTTAAGTACACCTGTTACATTCGAATACGCTTTCCCATTGTTATAGCTCTGCACTAAGCGTGTATTACTTACTTTTCCGTTCGTATATTGATGATTGTGTCCTGCTAAAACAAGGTCGACGCTATTGTTAGGCGCTATCTGATTCACTTTGTTAATCATATCCACGGCTGCACCAGAAACTGCACCTTCTCCATTTGTTGGATTACCTGGTGTTAGCGCTGGAACGTGTGACAAGACAACGATTGCATTCACGCCCTTTGCTTGTAATTCCGCCGAGTATTTAGCGATTGTCTCCGCTTCATCTAAGAAATTGAAATTTTGAATATGATTCGCTAGTACTAGTGATGGAATCTCAGTCGTTACAACGCCGATAAAGCCAACGTCCACGCCGCCCATATTTTTAATCTCATACGGCTTGAAGCCATAAGGAATTGAGCCATCAGACTTGTTCACCACGTTCGCAACGACAATCGACATATCGGATGCTTCATGATTATAGTTTTGCGTGATTTCATTAAAATCGGACGTATCTCCACCATCTAAAATTCGCTTAAATTCCGCTAAGCCTTCATCAAACTCATGATTGCCAAGCGTCCCAATTTCGAATTTCATCCGATTTAGCACTTTGATTGTTGGCTCATCTTGCAATAGACCTGATATTGCTGGACTTGCACCGACCATGTCCCCCGCTTGCACACGTATCGAATTACTTGCCGAGTTATCCACTAAACCATTCGCTGCTAAAAATGTTGCTTCTGTATTGTTCAAGTTTGTCGCCAAGTAATCCGCGCCACCAATTTTACCAAGTGGTGAGCTTGAAGGCGTATCCAATGCCCCGTGAAAATCATTCACTCCTAAAATTTGGACAGGCACAAGATTAGGATCGACTGCTGCGTTTGCTATATGGGCGCTACTCCCAATCGCTGTTGTACCAATTCCAACCGTTAAACTCGCTGCTAAAACAATTTTTAATCCCTTTTTGTAAAAATACTTCACGTTTTAAATCCTCCCTTTTTTGCGTGCAGTAAAATATTAGATATGTTATGTATATAAATTAGCTGTCTATACCACACTTGTAAGCGTTTTAGTCGTACCTCATCATTGTAACAAAAGCCACACGCCATTTCAATGGATTAAAATACCTTAACAAAGAACTCGCTCAAGTTTGTTTTGTTAAGGTATCGCTAATCTATTTCAATTGAACTTTAAAAGTTTTTACCTCATAAGGTGTAACTGAGAAACTCCATTTACCAGTCTCTTTCTCAGCAATTGGCCGTTCCATCAAATCACATTCCTGCCATGATTCTATTTGAAAGTCACTTGTTAACACTACATTACAACGACCGCCCGTGAATTCATGCAAACGAACAATAATCGCATCACCATCCTCCGCTTTTTTCACGGCATCAATTTGAATCTGCTCACGATTGGATCTTAACAATGATCGATTGTCATGCGATCCAAGTGCAACACGTAGCGGATTGTTAAGCGCCCAAGCTTCCTGCACTACATCGCCTTCTACAAAATTACCTTTATGTGGAAATAAGGCATACGTAAACATGTGCTCACCTTGATCTTGCGTGACGTCCGGATATATTGCCGATTTCAGTAGCGTTAAGCGCATGACATGATCCTTAATATCGTGACCATATTTGCAATTATTTAAAATACTGACACCGTACCCCGTCTCACTCAAATCTGCCCACTGATGTCCAACCGTCTCAAAACGCGCATAATCCCAGCTCGTATTCCAATGCGTCGGTCGCTTCACATTTCCATATTGAATATCGTATGTCGCATCTGATGCCATAACGTCCACTGGGAATGCCACTTTTAGCAACTGTTGTTTTTCATACCAGTCAAGCTCCGTTTCAAAATCAATTCGCGCACTATCTCGGTAAAAATGAATGTTTTGCGCAATCGTCGAGCTACCATATAGCCACTCCATTCGCACTGTCGCTTGAAGTTCACCATTTTGAGTCACCGTCACATTTTCTAGCTGTGTCACCTCACGCATTTTTTCCTGGTAATAAATATCAATATCCCAAGCATCAAAATTCAGCGGTTTATCCTCAAAAACCTGCAACACATTGCCGGCCTCATTCTTTGCCAGAACCTCACGCGCCTGTCTTTTATCAAAAATTTGGGTAAACTGTCCCGCTTCATTCCAAGTCACACGATAATGATTCGTCTCCAAGCCATTATGAATAACTTGCGCTAACGGCTTCACCTCGGTAATTTCAGCAGTCACTTCATACGTCAATGTTTCCGTCCCAAATGGAGTCAGACCATCCAACGCAACTAACCAACTCCCCGCCAAATTCCGTTCAGCATCCAAACGTTTCCCAGCCGCATCCTTCCAAACCACCGCCTCTAATGTTGGAATCGCAATTTCAGCCAAACGCGGTCGCTCCCAAATCGAACTATTCATTAACGTCACACAATTTGGTGCATCCTCATCCATCGCGCTCATCTCGTCATATGCCATCAACGCCAAATTTTCCGCCTCATCATACTCCACAACACAATCCTCATACACTTCCTGAATCGAGGAACCCGGAATAATATCGTGAAACTGGTTGCGCAACACAATTCGCCAACTTTCACGAAGAAGGTCACTTGGATACGCTTCAAAATCTCCTGTTTCCGCTATTTGCAATACTTGAAACCACTCAGCATCTCGAAGCAACAACTCCAATTTTCGGTTCATTTTCTTGTTATGCGCCTGCGAAGTATATGTGCCGCGATGGTACTCAAAATAAAGCTCCCCATTCCACGTATGTACATACTCCTCCGAATTTTCTACACGTTCATGCAATCTTTCAAAATAAGGCCCCGCATGCCCCGTTTCTACTTTTGGCATACCCGGCATCTTGTCAAATCGGTCAATCATCTCTAGCATCTCGCGTGTTGGCCCCCCGCCACCATCACCAAAACCATACGAAACGAGCAGCTCATTATTCAAATTTTTATCATTATAACTGTTCCAAACGCCCTTCACCGCACGCGCTGTAATATTTCCATTATACGTATAATAAATATCATGTGCATTATCCGGTGTCGTAATAAAATGCGTCAAAATCTCTGAACCGTCAATCCCACGCCACCAAAATGTATCATGTGGCATTTTATTAAACTGATTCCAACTTATCTTCGTCGTCATAAACGTCTCTAGGCCCGATTTCTTCAAAATCTGCGGTAACGCCCAACTATAACCAAACACATCTGGCAACCATAAAAACTTACTTTCCTTGCCAAACTCCTCCTTAAAGAATCGCGTCCCTTGTAAAATTTGGCGCACTAACGACTCACCAGAAGGAATATTACAATCCGCTTCCAGCCACATCCCGCCATCTGCCTCCCAGCGTCCATCCGCAACTCGCGTCTTAATCTTTGCATAAATATCCGGATAATCCTCTTTAATATACGCATATAGCTGCGGCTGTGACTGCAAGAACTCATAATTCGGATACTGCTCCATCAATCGCATCACCGTTGAAAATGACCGTGCCGATTTCTCACGCGTATGCTTCAAACGCCACAACCAAGCTACATCAATGTGCGTATGACCAACACACGTCACCGTCACATCAAAGTTTTTCGGCATCGCATCAATTCTCAAATTAAGCAACCGTCCAGCCTCATGTAACGACGCCATATGCTCCGTGCTTCTAGGATTCGCCCAATCAATCACTCGAAAACTATGATCTAGCGCCTGCATCAAACCGTAACGCTCTGTGCTATTCTCCGCCAAATAGTCAAGCGTCTGTAGAGCCGCAAAAGCCGTGTAATAAAGATCATCCACAGCCACATCTAAGTAGCCGATAAAAGCCTCCTTAATCCGATGCTCCTGCTCCCTAACTTGACCACCACCCTCAAGACCCGACCACAATCTAAAAATCAGTTCCACTCGTGTTCCCGCCAAATCATCCGCAAAAAACACTTCCTTATGATTCTGATCCACCCCTTGATATGGCTCCCCATTCATGAACAATAGTGACTCAAAACCAGTATTATTACCGTCTCCTGTTTTCCCAAAATCAAAAAAGCCCAAAATCCGATGCCCTTCTCGTTTAGCTGGTAATACAACACTTCCCCTCAACCAAACATAACGATCTCGGCCACTCCAATCCTCCCCAAGCGCAATTTTATCCTTAAAATTTAGTCCAGTAGGATAACTCCCAGTCGCTCCCAACGCATCTTCTATGATACCAAAATCTGAAATCAGCTCCGATATCACATAACGATATTGACTAAGCTCCCCATTTCGATTTTGAACCTTTTCTTTCGTCCAAAACATGCCATCACACCTTCCAATTATTTAAACGCTTTCATAAGTGAAATATATCATAGAAATCCAACAAGTCAACTAGACAAACTAAAGAAAAAGAAATTCGCGTCTCATCACGAATTCCCTTTCAAACTATCAACAAAGCGCGCTGTAATCAATTGCGGTCTCGTAATTGCACCACCAACCACAATCGCAAAAACACCAATATCTTGAATCTTTTTCGCAATTTCTGGCGTCAAAACATTCCCTTCCGCAATCACCCTAGCCACCCGAATCTCGCGCACCATTTGACGTAAAAGAGCGAAATCATCATCCGCAATTTTTTTCCCATCCGTCTCTTCCGTGTAGCCAAACAAAGTAGGTGCTACAAAATCAAATCCTAATCGCTCTGCCTCAACCGCTTCCTCCAGTGTAGCAACGTCTGCCATAAAAAGCTGCTTAGGATATTTTCGTCTAATTTCCGGAAATAACTCTGCAATCACCGTCCCATCAGGTCGCACTCGACTCGTCCCATCCATCGCCACAACCTCCGCCCCTGATGCGACAATCTCGTCCACCTCAGTCATCGTTGGCGTAATAAAAACTGGACACGCACCATAGTTTTTCTTATGAATTCCAATAACCGGTAATCCAACTTCCGCTTTTATCGCCACAATATCCACCGCAGTATTGGCACGAATCCCGACCGCCCCGCCAATCTCAGCAGCAAGCGCCATTTTAGCCATAATATGTGAACTATGTAACGGCTCATCTTCCAAAGCCTGGCACGAAACAATCAAACCTTGCGACATTTTTAAAACCTTCTTTTCTTCTTTCATGGCAAAATTCCTCTCAATTTATCATTAAATTCTAATTTGATTTATAGCCTTTGGAGTGATACCATTATGATAGTATTAAGTTTAACAATAACGGTCAATTTATACCACTTATAAATATTACTTAGATAAAATAAGACGTGTCAACACACAGAAAGATAGGACTAAATATGGATACAATTCGCTTTCAACCCTTCGAGAAAAAGCCATCCAGATTGATGCATCGACTGCAAATCTCCTTTGTTATCCTACTAGGCATTATGTTCACATTAGGTGCCTTTGCGATTCACTATTATAACGGTATCCAACAAACATTGAACAGCATCCACGTACCATTGTCTAAAGATAAACCCTCGACTAGTACACTAACAGATGGTCATGCTTTTTCCATTCTAATGATTGGGACAGATGCCCGAGCTGGTGAAACAAATGGACGTTCTGATTCTATGATTCTCGCGACAATTAATAAAGAAAAAAATTCTGTCAAAATGCTTAGTATCCCACGAGATACGAAAGTGACCTATGATGACGGCAATATAGGCAAAATTAATGGTAGCTACTCTAAAGGTGGCGCAGAAGGTACTGTAGGCGCTGTAGAGAAACTGATGAACGTCCCCATCGATTATTACGTGACTATCAACATGAAAGGCTTCAGCGACCTAGTATCAGCTGTAGGCGGTGTCCGCGTTACTAACGACATTAATCTAACCGAAGTCAACAAACGCTTTGTGAAAGGCAAAATTGACTTGAATGGGAAAGAAGCCTTACAATACGTCCGAATTCGTCATGAAGACCCCCGCGGAGATTTTGGCCGTCAAGATCGGCAACGCGATGTCATCATGGGTATCAGTAACGAACTAGCCGGCACTTCCTCCATCACTCATTTTAATAAGCTTCTAAAAGCAGTGGGTGAGAACTTTACGACAAACCTTGCGATGGATGATATCCTGGAAATCGCTACTAGCTACTCCAGCGTGAGAAATGATGTCGACACACTCAAAATGGAAGGCGAAGGTGTCTCCATTTACAGTGAAGCTTACGGTTTCAATCTCTATTACTACGAACCAGAATCCAAATCAAAAGCTGCGGCAACAAAAACTTTCCGTGAACATTTAGGTTTGAAGAATTAAAAAACGAGGATGGGACAAAAGTTGATCTACAAATCAACGGATGTTCCATCCTCTTTATATGTATATAGAAATAAGTACACAA
>NZ_CAUYTL010000022.1:0-52667 GCF_963575615.1 Listeria rocourtiae subsp. hofi
TGATATGCTCCCTATAAAGTAGACAATGGAAAAAACAAAAATTCCAAATCTACTTTATAAGGGAGTTTTTTTGCATGTCAAAACGCACACATTTTTCAGTTGAGGAGAAATATACAGCCGTAAAACAATGTAAGGAAGGCACATCATCTATTAGCGGCATGTCTAAAGATTTGGGGATCAGTTTTGGAGCTATAAAAACTTGGATAAGAAAATGGGAGCAACATGGCTTAGACGGCTTAAAAGAGAGTCACACGAACAAAAAATATAGTCAAGCGATCAAGCAAAAAGCGGTGGAAGCACATCTCCTAGAAGGCATTCCAATACAAAAAATTCTCCGTTCTTACCAGATTTCAAGCGCGAGTGTTCTATATACATGGATTTCCAAGTATACTAGTGGAGAAGTCATACAACTGACGAATCCGAGTAGGGGGAAATCCAACATGTATTATCCAGGCCGAAAAACGACCTTTAAAGAACGTTTAGAAATTGCGCAATTCACCATCGCGAATGACAAAGACTATCCACTCGCTATGGAAACCTATCAGGTTTCCTACAATCAAGTATACAGTTGGGTACAGAAATATCAGGAACTAGGAGAAGAGGCGCTGCAAGATCGCCGTGGTCGTTCCAAACGAAAAGAAGAATTAACAGAAACAGAACGGTTAACACTACGTATCAAAGAATTAGAGGCACAGAACGAACGCTTAGAAATAGAGAACGCCATCGCAAAAAAGTTGCAGGAGATCGAGCAAAGGTACCAAGACTTTCGTTAGTCCGTCAAGAGGATATATACGTTGCCATCACAGCATTAAAAGAGCTATATTCCATCATAAAATTATGTGATGTCGCAAAAATCGCTCGATCATCCTATTATAAATGGTTACGCCGTCAAGCATCTGCAAGTGAACGAGTCAATCAACAGATTGAGGAAAAAATAATCGAAATCGCGGAACAAGTGAATCATATTTATGGCTACCGTCGCATGACCTTAGCGGTGAATCGGGCTTTAAACAGCCAGTATAATTGGAAAAGAATTCGCCGAATCATGCGAATCAATCAACTATACGCTATCATTCGGCGAAAAAAACCAAAGTGGTTTCAATCGACTGCCGAGCATACCGCTAAAAATATGTTACAGCGCAATTTCAAGGCCACACGCCCAAATGAAAAATGGTGTACGGATGTCACGGAACTAAAATATGGAAACGGCACAAAACAATACTTGAGCGCAATCATTGATTTATACGACCGCTCCATTATTTCCTACGTTCTAAGTAACAAAAATGATAATAAGCTAGTTATGGATACCATCAAAAAAGCAATGAAGCAACATCCAAAAGTAAAGCCCATGATTCATAGTGACCGTGGGTTTCAATATACTAGTCGCGCCTATAGGCGCTTGAAAAAGAAATTTCAATTTAGGCTAAGCATGTCACGTGTCGCAAAATGTTTGGATAATCAACCGATAGAAAGTTTCTGGGGAACATTGAAAGCAGAATATTATTATCTTCATTCTTTTGAAACTGAAAAAGAGCTAATCCAAGGGGTTCATAGCTATATCAATTTCTATCAAAATGAGCGCGTGGTCGCTAAATTTAAAGGCCTTACCCCGAGCGAATACCGGAATAAGGCCATCATATAAAAACTATTTCATTTGTTTTTTAACCTGTCTACTTGACAGGGAGCAGTTCATCTCCCCCATTTTCTTCATAGTTTTTTTCTCTCATCACGTATACGTTTTATCTTATCAGGCGTAACGTCATCGCCATTTGGATCAATAAAAGTAGTATGTTCAATCGTACTTCGCACTTGATTACGGAATGATTTAATATATTCTTGACGCAAAACTTCTTGTTCTAATTTCTCATCCACGGTTATTGTGCCTGCTTTTTTCTTATGCGATAATTCATTAATACGGTCTATTTTAGCCTTTTCTAACATTATTCTCCTCCTCAAACGATATTATTCAGATAATCCAGTCTCTCCATTTTGAGATAAGTCCGATGTACATTGTGAACATTTCCTAGCCTTCTCTGGGATAGCTGACAAACAATAAGGGCATTCTTTCGTAGCAGGTTTCTTTGGTTCTAGCGGTATGTACTTAGTCACCATCTTAATAATTAGAAACACCGAGAAAGCAATAATAAAAAAACTAATAATATTATTGATAAATAACCCGTAATTAATCGTTGGGGCTCCTGCTGCTTGAGCGGCTTTTAAAGTATCATAATGCACTCCATTTAAACTGACAAACAAGTTAGCAAAATCAACATTCCCAATTAGCAAGCCTAGTGGAGGCATAATAATATCATTCACAAGCGAGTTAACAACACTTGTAAATGCAGCACCAATGACAATCCCAATTGCCATTCCTAATGCATTACCTTTCGAAATAAATGCTTTAAAATCTTTCAACATCGAAAAACCTCTTTCATTATTAATCAACGCCTATTCTACAATAAAACGAGAGATTTTTAAAGTATTGTGTTCTATTATTCATTCGCTAACTGAATAGAACGATCTATATTCTCAGCACCTTTTTTTATTGGAATCGTAATTGTCTCACCAGCAATCAGCTTCCCATTTATAATTTGATTCTCTTTCTCGACCCACGATACAAAATCCTGCTTACTCATCTTGTAGTCACCGGCATACTCATCTGCAAGACTCCAAATAGAATCCCCACTTGCAACGCTCACCTCATTGTATTCTGAACTCGCTTGATTCACTGTCACGACCATTAACACTAATCCCAAAACAAAACATGTAATAATAAATATAATTGCAATATAATATCGATCCCAAATAGTTTTCAAAGTCATCTTTATCCCTCCCGAAGAATATATGTTCGCTTTTTTATTATTATAGAACACTCGTTCTGATGTGTCAATAAAAAAACGAACAATTGTTTGCATATCTAAAAAATCTTTGATATACTGGGTTTAATAAAGAAGTAATGAAAGAGTGAACGGGGTGAAACAAATGAAACTATCAAAACGACAACAAGATATTTATGACTTCATCAAGTCTGAAGTAAAAGATAAGGGATATCCACCTTCCGTGCGTGAAATCGGTGAAGCAGTTGGTTTAGCCTCTAGCTCTACAGTCCATGGACACCTAGCACGACTCGAAGGAAAAGGACTCATTCGCAGAGACCCTACAAAACCCAGAGCCATCGAAATCCTATCGTTAGAAGACGAGATGGTAGCTCCAAACGTTATCAACATTCCAATTATCGGTAAAGTAACTGCCGGTGTTCCAATTACAGCCGTTGAGAACATCGATGAATATTTTCCTTTACCTGAATATATGGCCAATGGAGAAACAGAGATTTTCATGTTAGAAATTGATGGCGAAAGTATGATTAATGCTGGTATTTTGAACGGCGACAAAGTGATTGTAAGACAACAAAATTCCGCTAATAACGGAGATATCGTTGTAGCGATGACAGATGATAATGAAGCTACTTGTAAAAGATTTTTTAGAGAAGCTAGCCATTTCCGTCTGCAACCAGAAAACGATGCTTTAGAACCTATCCGCCTAAGAAATGTTTCTATTTTAGGCAAAGTTATTGGCTTGTATCGTGATATTCGTTAGCCATAGAAAGTGGCTGAAACAAGGATTTCAAAAATAAAATAAGCAGGAATCTTGTATATGCCATCTTCATAAATGGCTCTATACAAGATTCCTGCTTTTCTATATCTTACAGAATTGTAGTCTCTTTTTTGGAATGGCGATATTTAGTATATTTCCATGTACTGATCTCGTTCCCATTGGTGAACTGCGGTTCTAAACATGTCGCATTCGATTGTTTTCGCTTCTACGAAATGCTCCAAAATATGCTCACCCAGGCCATCGACAATAATATCATCATTTGTCAGTTCTTTCAGTGCAAGCGCTAAGCTTTCCGGAAGATCGTAAATACCATGTGCATGACGCTCCTCTTCATTCATGCCATAAATATTGCGATCCACTGGTTTTGGTGGCGTTAACTCATTCTTGATGCCATCTAGTCCGGCGCGAAGTAGCACAGCCATTGCTAAGTATGGGTTTGCCGCTGGATCAACGCTACGCAGTTCCAACCGCGTACTCAAGCCACGAGAGCTTGGAACTCGAACAAGCGGGCTACGATTTTTACCAGACCAAGCAATGTAGCATGGCGCCTCGTATCCAGGGACTAGGCGCTTATAAGAATTCACAGTCGGATTGGTTACCGCTGTATAGCCTTTTGCGTGTTTTATCATACCAGCTAAGAAGTGATATGCCGTCTGACTCAGTTGCTCCTCGCCATCTGCATCAAAGAACGCATTCCCATCTTTATTAAATAACGACATATTGAAATGCATCCCCGACCCATTCACACCAAATAACGGTTTTGGCATAAACGTTGCGTGCAAGCCATGTTTACGAGCAATTGTTTTTACGACTAATTTGAATGTTTGGATATTATCACACGCTGTGACCGCATCCTCGTATTTGAAATCAATTTCATGCTGACCAGGTGCTACTTCGTGGTGACTAGCTTCAATTTCAAAGCCCATCTCTTCCAACTCCAAAACAATATCGCGACGACAATTTTCACCTAAATCGGTTGGCGCTAAATCAAAGTATCCTGCATTATCGTTTAATTCTAGTGTAGGCTTTCCTTTTTCATCTAGTTTGAAAAGGAAAAATTCGGGTTCTGGTCCTAAGTTAAAATCTGTAAATCCTAAATCATGCATTTCGGCTAATACACGTTTTAAGTTAGCACGAGGATCCCCCGCAAAAATTGTTCCATCCGGATTATAAATATCGCAAATCAATCTAGCAACTTTCCCTTTTTCAGCTGTCCAAGGAAAGACAACCCACGTATCAAGATCCGGAAATAAATACATATCAGACTCTTCAATGCGCACAAAACCTTCAATAGAGGAGCCATCAAACATCATTTTATTATCCAAAGCTTTGGCTAACTGGCTTACCGGAATTTCCACGTTCTTAATGATTCCTAGGATATCCGTGAATTGCAAGCGGATGAATTTCACATTTTGTTCGTCTGCGAAGCGAAAAATATCTTCTTTAGTATACGATGTCATAATTAAATCCTCCCAATAATTGATATTATATAAACTTTTTAAAAGTAAATATCTTGTTTCAAAACCTTGGCAATTGTTGCTTTCCAGAAGCATCTTGTTTCACGAATCTACCAGCTTGCTGCATTTCTTTTCGTAAAATTTTGCGTACGTCTTCATCTGTAAGTGGCGTTTTCTGCTCATCCTGCTGCATTTGGTACATTTTTTTAATTCCCGCAATATTCAGACCGTCGTTCAAATAATCTTTAATCTCAAGCAATACATCGATGTCTTGTAGTGAATACAGCCGATGATTCCCTTGATTCCTCGCAGGATGAATCAAACCTTGGTCCTCATAATAACGAATTTGTCGCGCAGTAAGATCTGTTAGTTTCATGACAGGACCTATCGGGAAAAGAGGCATCGATCTTCTAATTTCTTTTTCACTCACGACAATTTACCCCTTTCAAAACGCTTTATTTTTCATATGTTAGTTGCATTATAATGTATGATATATCTTTTGTCAAATCTATGTCAGATAATCTAACACGTTTTAAAACCTTATGTATCAACCACTTTGAACTAAATTCAAAAAAACAGCAAAAATATTTTCGCTGTTTTTTGAATTTATTAACATCTCGGTGTTATTTCTGATAGCATTAAAAGATTCTGATCTATAAGACGCTTTATCGCTACTAGAACCGCTAGTTTTATATGTTCGTAAGTTAGTCCTCCTTGCACATAAAGCTGGTAAGGCTCCCTAATAGGACCATCCGCCGTCAACTCGAGGCTCGCACCTTGAATAAAAGTTCCAGCTGCCATGATAACGTCATTTTCATATCCTGGCATATACGCCCCCTCTGGAACAACATGCGCATTAATTGGAGAGGCTGCCTGAATGGCCTGAGCAAAAGCAACCATCCTTTCCTTATCATGAAACGAAACGCTTTGAATCAAGTCAGTCCGAGGCGCGTTCCAAGCAGGGTCAGTTTCGATTTGAAAAGCATCCAATATGCCAGCAGTAAAGCGCGCTCCTTTTACCGCCTGGGAAACAACATGCGGTGCTAAGAAAAACCCTTGATACATTTCCAGCAAACTATATAAGGAAGCCCCTGCCTCTGCACCAATACCCGGAGTGGTTAGTCGATAAGCGCATAACTCCACCAATTCAGCCTTTCCAGCGATGTATCCACCCGTTTTGGCCAAGCCACCGCCTGGGTTTTTTATCAACGAACCCGCAATTAAATCCGCACCTACTTCAATTGGCTCTAAAATTTCCACGAACTCTCCATAACAATTATCGACAAAAACAAGAATGTCTGGCTTTATTTCACGAACAAAAACAATCATCTCTTTTATTTCAGCAACCGAAAACGAAGGACGGTCTGCATAACCTCGAGAACGTTGAATCCCAATCATTTTTGTCGCTGGTGTTATTTTAGCACGTATCAACTCAAAATCAACGGAACCATCTGCTTTTAATGATGCCTTGTCATAACCAATCTGAAACTCTTTAAGCGAGCCTTTTCCAGAACCTCGAATACCGACGATTTCTTCCAATGTGTCATATGGCGCTCCAGTAATGTATAAAAGATCATCTCCTGGTCGTAACACACCAAACAAAGCTGTTGAAATGGCATGCGTGCCTGAAATAATTTGAGGGCGAACAAGCGCTGCCTCTGCTTTAAATACGTCCGCATACACTTGCTCTAGCGTGTCGCGACCATCATCATCATACCCATAACCCGTCGATGGGGTAAAATGGAAATCACTCACTCGATTTTTCTGAAAAGCTTGCATAACCTTCCATTGGTTTTCTTCCGCAATATTTTCCGTCTCCTGCTGCAAAGAACGCAACTCGTCCTCCACAACATTAGCTAATTTGCGTAATTCTGCTGGTATTTGCTCAAAAAATGCTGTCATCTTATTTTTCCTTTCGTGCTTGATAGCCTTTTAATTGATAGCTTTCTGCTTCTTCATCAAATATTTCTTCAATGACGACCGTTTCCCGCTTATATTTATGCAACATTCTTCCGTCACTTGCTGGGATACGCGCCACATAAGGTTGCCACAGTTGCTTAATTTCCCACAACATTTTCTCCATCAAAAAGTACTGCGAAGATTCTTCTAACGCACTCACCTCGACATAATTCGGCTGTGTGGGTATAAAATAAGGTAACTGCTGATCTTTTTTATTATATACTGTCAAAACCGGAATATGTTGCATGTTCAATTCCTCTAACAATTCCAAAACCGTTTTTTCATGCTGCACGTAATCAGGATTAGAGCTGTCAACCACATGCAAAAGAACATCCACATTCGCCGTCTCCTCAAGCGTCGAACGAAATGCTGCGACAACCGTTGTAGGTAAGTCTTGTATGAAACCAACTGTATCTGTCAAAAGCGCTGTATATCCTTCTGAAAAAACCAACTTCCTCGTCGTCGGATCAAGCGTCGCAAACAACTGGTTCTCTTCCAGCGCCTTAGCATCACTCAACCGATTAAAAAGCGTCGATTTACCTGCATTCGTATAGCCAATCAAACCGAACCTAAAAATAGCTTGATCATTCCGTCTTGCCGTCATCCGTTCACGATGCTTCACCACTGTATCCAACTGTTTCTTAATATCCACCATCTTCTGCCTGATATGACGCCGATCCATCTCTAGTTTCGTTTCTCCCGGTCCGCGTGTTCCAATCCCACCACCAAGGCGCGACAACGAAACCCCTTGTCCACTTAATCTTGGCAACAAATATTGGTATTGCGCAAACGCCACCTGTAATTTGCCTTCTCGAGTTTTTGCACGCATGGCAAAAATGTCTAAAATTAATTGCGTCCGATCAAGTATCCGCGCATCAACAATCTTAGAAATATTTCGAACCTGCGTCGCACTTAACTCGCTATTAAACAACACTATATCGACTTCCATTTCTGCGACAAAAGCTGCAATCTCTTCTATTTTTCCAGAACCAACAAAAGTAGCTGGATGCACTCGTTCCCGCTTTTGAGTCACTTCTCCGACAACTTCTGCTTGCGCTGTTTTCGCTAAACTACCCAATTCTAACATAGAGTAGTAAAAATGTTCCTCTGTCTGTTTCGGTAATTCACAGCCAACTAAGATCGCTTTTTCTACCATCATCTGCACTCCCATCGTTTACCCAAAGTCAATCGTAGCATAAATAGCGTTACAAAGAAAGTTGCTAAGCCACGCAAAAACCGAATGTTTGCACCGCACATTTGGCACAAAACATTCGGCTTTCGTTTTTAAAATACAAGTTGCCTATTCATCATCCGATTTCAAAGCCACATTCTTTTGTGGAGAAAACGTAGAAATCGCATGTTTAAATACAAGTTGTTGCTTACCATCTACATCTAACAAAACCGTGAAGTTATCGAAACTAATAACCCGACCACGTAGCTGGAACCCATTTGTTAAAAAGACAGTTGCCAAAATTTTCTCTTTCCTCAATTGATTTAAATAATGATCCTGTAACCCTTGCCCACCTTGTTTCATATCGAATCGCTCCTATTCTCTATCTTTTTCAGTTATCTTCATTCTATACGAAATGTACAAAAACTACAAATGACATTCCAAAAAAGAAGAATATTTTTCTCTGCTAACTTCAAATACCCTTTTTATAAGAAGTTAAAACACACGATTCGCCTCTAGAAACTGCTTTATCTCGCACACGATTGTATTCTTTAGCCCCGCGTCGTCCGCGTTAAACCATTGGACATCTAAGCGATTGCGAAACCAGGTCAATTGTCGCTTAGCAAAACGCCTAGAATTGCGCTTAAGTAGTTCTACAGACTCATCTAACGACATATCTCCATCAAAATATGTAAACAGCTCTTTGTAGCCAATCCCTCGAGCTGCTGGTACATCACGCACACCCGAATCATAAAAAGTACGCGCTTCCTCCAACAAGCCTTGTTTCATCATGATGTCTACTCGCAAATTTATTCGTTCGTAAAGTTCCGCACGATCCCTTTCCAAGCCAATTAACAGTGGATTAAATTCACTTGCTTGTTGTTCCTGATTTTGCAACTCCGAAAATTTCTTGCCCGACAAATGGTTTACTTCCAATGCTCGGATAATGCGCCGCGGATTGTTTGCATGTAATTTCATGGCACTCTCGGGATCTACTTTGCGAAGTTTCTCCAACAAGGACTCGCCGGACTCCGCAGCTAAAGAATCTCGATAAGCTTCGTCACTAGCCACTTCTGAAAAAGCGTAATTGTAGAGAGCCGACTGTATATAAAGTCCCGTTCCGCCAACTATAAACGGTATCTTCCCCGCTCTCCAGACTTGGCGTATTAATCGATGTGTTTCCTTTTTAAATTCAGACGCATCATACGGTTCGGCAGGTTCGCGAATATCTATCAAATAATGCGTAATACCAGCCATTTCCTCATTCGTCACTTTTGCCGTGCCAATATCGAGTCCGCGATAAACTTGCATGGAATCTCCGCTGATAATCTCGCCCTCAAATTCTTGCGCCATTTCAATACTGAGCGCTGTTTTCCCCACCGCAGTCGGGCCAAC
Organism: Listeria rocourtiae subsp. hofi; assembly: GCF_963575615.1. Lineage (NCBI taxonomy): Bacteria > Bacillati > Bacillota > Bacilli > Caryophanales > Listeriaceae > Paenilisteria > Paenilisteria rocourtiae. Next base: position 9,598 of record NZ_CAUYTL010000022.1, read on the forward strand.
AATAACAATTACGGGAATTTTGTTCAAAAAAACCTCCCCTTCCATATCTCCATTGTACCATCAAACTGTCTCAGTGGTCACTATTAAAAACACCAACTGCATAACCAATTGGTGTTTTTTGCACGCCTTCACCGAATAGCTTCTTTTGATGTGTAACCAGCAAAAAGTTCGCCTAGTGAAGTAGCTTCATATTCTCGAAATTTTAGTAGCATATCAAAAATCTCTTCCTCTGTACAAATGAGCGTTCGCTTCTTGTAATGGATAATTAAGAACTCGTTAATCGCCCTATAAAAACTCATATGATTTGTAAGAGCATCCTTGAAACTCGTTCGCATATCAAACCTGTCCTCCCCCATATTTTTGGCATTAGAAGCGATACTACTCTCGTTCATTAAAGCTTGCCTCAAGAGCGCAATTGTTTCATACCGATGCGCTTCCACGTAATTAGGATCATGTCTCCTTAATTGGTATTCATCCGAATTCACATAATAGGTGCTGATCCAATAATTCACAACTTCTTCCACATGCTCATTTATAAACGTCACAACAGTTGGCATGTAAACATCTCCTTCAATAAGCACCAACTTTTGGTTGCAATGCTATGTATAATAAATTACCTCATCATTTTACTATTTTTTTTTAAATTTGCCTATATAAACAGTTATTTTAGCCTCAAACATAACAAAAAACCTCCTGAAGACTAACTCAAGAGGTTCACCTTAACAGAATTAATGCCAATCTGCTGGTTCACGTGCATCATCAATTTGTGTTTGTAATTCCGTAACCAATTGCTCTTTTGTCTCGTCATCCCACTGGAATAGATAATCCATATCTGCTATGACTTCATCTTTCCACTCTAACAAGTATGGCATATCAAATAATAAATACCCCGTGCGACGTAACAAGAAATCAACTGGATGAATGACCGCTTCATGATAAATAGCATAATGAAGTTGGGCATACAAACTATTCGGTAATGCTAACGTTCCTTTCTCCTTGTGCTCCTGCGCGTAAGTAAACACCAAATCAATATTGGAACCGTAACGTTTTGCTAACTCACGGCCTTCTTCTAATGACCAGCCAAACCGATTATTCCCTTCTTTAGCTTTCTTCTCAATGAAAGCATCAATATTTTCTGAGCCGCCAACATCCCCACCTGAAATTGGTAAATGATGCGTTTGCACGGTTTTGAATTTCTTTCCAGTTTCTTTTGCAAGTGCTTTGGAAACTTCATCTAATAATTTTTCGGCCATTTTGCGATAACCTGTCAATTTCCCACCAGCCATTGTAATCAAGCCACTTTCAGAGAACCACACTTCGTCTTTACGCGAAATTTCAGACGGATCTTTCCCTTCTTCATAAATTAACGGACGCACACCAGCCCAGCTTGACTCGATATCATTTTCACTAATATGAACATCTGGAAACATATAATTAATCGCCTTAATTACATATTTATGATCCTCTTCATTCGCTTTTGGATTGATAACCATTTCATCATACACCGTATCCGTAGTTCCAACATATACCTTTTTTTCACGAGGAATTGCAAAAACCATACGACCATCAGGGGTATCAAAATAAACGGCTTGTTCCATCGGGAATTTCTTTTTATCGATGACAAGATGAATACCTTTCGTTAAGCGTAGATGTTTATTATTCACTGTATAATCCATTTTACGCACCTTATCAACCCAAGGACCTGCTGCATTAATCACTCGACGCCCTTTAATATCAAAGACTTTACCTGTAATACAATCGCGTGCTACAACACCGCTAACCTGCTTTTTCGAATCATATAAAAAATTCTCAGCTTTCGTATAGTTAATCACCTTTGCACCAAGCTCTACCGCTTTTTTCATAACCTCAATCGTTAAGCGTGCGTCATCCGTGCGGTATTCCACATAGTAACCCGATCCTTTCAAACCTTCTTTCCTCACAAAAGGGTTTTTAGCAAGTGTTTCTTTGGCTGATAAAATTTTACGGCGTTCATCTTTTTTCACCCCCGCTAAATAATCATAGAGCCGAATTCCAAATGAAGCGCTCACTTTCCCCATGTTACCACCTTTATGAAAAGGTAGCATCATCCATTCTGGCGTTGTCACATGTGGCCCGTTTTCATACACAATTGCACGTTCTTTTCCTAAGTCAGCTACCTCTTTAATCTCAAATTGTTGCAAATAACGCAAGCCACCATGAACAAGTTTTGTCGACCTACTTGAAGTTCCAGCAGCAAAGTCTTGCATTTCTATGAGCGCTACACTCATGCCACGTGAAACGGCGTCTAACGCAATTCCCGCACCCGTAATTCCGCCCCCTACAATAACTAAATCAAATGTCTCCTCCGCCATCTTCGTTTGAATTGTTTCTCTGTCAAAAGCTGAAAATAATTGTACCATCTTTTTTCCCCCTCTAGGACCTGATTGAAGTCTATACATCACCATCTGTTTTCCACTTTTCAGCGAATTTAAAACGCTACACAAAAAAAGAGAGACTACAAAACAAGCGATTGCGCTCGCTATTTGTAGTCTCTCCGTATCTCAGACAATGATTAATATTAACTTGTCTCCAATTATAGTACAGTCGTTCCTAAAATGTAAAGCTATTTGTTTCGCTTTCTTCTCAATTCTACAGCCTTTTCTGGAAAATCAGTCATGAATCCTCGAACATTTTCATCAAAAAGGGTATCCATCTGACTAATCTTATTCGCAGTCCAACAACGCGTAGCAACATTTTCAAGTACTTCTTGATTACGAATAGAGTACGGTGGATTAATGCTATCTAACTGTAAGCTAGCAAACTGCGCTAATGCTTCTTCTACATCCAGTTTCGTAATTGCAGAAAGCTTAATTGTGGCATCCAGCCCCCGTAAACGCGCTAACGTCTCTAAATTAAACGAACAAAATAAAAAAGTAAGCCTCCCTGCTCTTTTCCGGCAAAGTTCTAGCACTTTCTCCTCAATCCCCGCGTAATCATATGTATCCGTCTTCAACTCAACGTTTAAAATTAGTGGATAACGCCCCAGCACAACCAAAACCTCTTCTAAAGTAGGTATTTTCGTTTTCTTAAACAATGCCCGAAATCGCTTTTTATAACCTTGGTGCGCATCCAATTTTTGTAGCTCTCGTAACGTAAAATCTTTTACTAATCCGGAGCCATTTGTTGTTCGATTTACTGTTTCATCATGAATCACAACTGGAACGCCATCTTTCGTTAGCTGTACATCAAGCTCAATACCGTCTGCACCAGCTCTAACCGCAGCAAGAAAAGCTGGTATCGTATTCTCAGGATGCGTTCCCTTACTACCTCTATGGGCAAATATTTCCGTCAAATTTCTTACCTCATTTCTGTGACATATTGTTCTTTTTATTATACATAAATAAGACCATTGTCTCAAATTTATTAAATTCCTGTTTTTTTGTCGCCTATCGAATTACAGCACCAAGAACATGTGTTATGATAAGTCAAGTAGAGAATGAGTGGACATAAGCAACATCGTTTCAGTAGCAACCTTTTATTCCTACTACTTATTATGAGCAATTAAAATTAGGAAACTTTCTTTCCTTATGTATTTGCGGTTAGGAGAGATTATATGGAGAGATCCGCTCGATATAAAAGAAAATATGTACCTAGTATCGATGGGCTTCGAGCACTGGCAGTTATCGCTGTCATTGCCTATCACCTCAGTTTTGGATGGGCTTCTGGTGGTTTTTTAGGAGTTGACATCTTTTTTGTTTTGTCAGGCTATTTAATCACCAACATTTTACTATCACAATGGGAAAAAAATGAACGTATTGATTTGAAACAATTTTGGATAGGTCGTTTCAGGCGCCTTATCCCGGCTGTATACTTAATGATTATTATTGTCGTTGTATTTGCTGTTATTTTTAATCGACCACTTCTTGCAACATTACGAGGGGATGCTACCGCTTCCTTCCTTTACTTGAGCAACTGGTGGTTCATTTTTCACAACGTATCTTATTTTGATTCATTCGGAACAGCATCTCCCATCAAAAATTTATGGTCTTTAGCTATTGAAGAGCAGTTCTATATTATTTGGCCCGTCTTTTTATATGGTGCTTTAAAGTTCATCAAAAAACCAACGATTATTTTACGTATCATCGTGATTGCAGCTATTCTTTCCGCTATTTTAATGGCAGTTCTATATTCCCCAGATGGTGATCCAAGTCGTGTTTATTACGGAACAGACACACGAGCTTTTGGCTTACTACTTGGTGGAGCACTTGCTTTCGTATGGCCATTTACTCGCTTGTCACCACACATACCAACATCTGCAAAAGTCGCTGTTAACTTCGCAGGAACAGCCAGTGTTGCCATCTTCTTGTTTTGTATCGCAACAGTAAACGAATACGATTCTTTTTTATACCGTGGAGGCATGTTTTTAATCGCCATTAATGCAGTTGTCATGATTGCTACAATTGCTCACCCCGCCTCTTATCTAAGCAAATTATTTAGTTTTAAACCACTGCGATGGGTTGGGACTCGTTCCTACGGTATTTATTTGTGGCACTACCCGATTATTACCCTTACAACACCTATTACGGAAGTCGGGACTCCAAACATAGTACGTGCGGCACTTCAAGTAGTAGCGACATTGGCTATTGCAGAACTATCTTATCGTTTTGTAGAAACACCAATTCGCAAAAAGGGTTTTATCGCGTATATCAAATCCTTCCATTTTAAAGGATTGCTACATTGGCGAGGCTATCCTGTTGGCAAATGGGCGTTCATTAGTAGTCTTGTTCTCATCCTTGGATTCTTCGCACTCGGTATGAGCAATCTGATTACTGTAAAAACGAACGCAGAAGGCACACAAAAAACCCATGTAAAAACAGTTACCGAGGTAAAAACACCACAAAAAGAAACGCCTACACCTCCAGCTACGCCTAAAAAAGAACCAACGCAAACACAAAAAAAGAATGCCGCAAAAGCACCTGTCACACCGGATCAAATCAAGTATGAACAAACATTGGCAATTGGCGACTCGCTTATGATTGACATTCAACCCGTCTTAGAAGAATCGGTTCCAAATATCGCGATTGACGGCTTGGTGGGACGCCAAATGGCTGACGCACTAAACACCGCAACGCAGTATCAGAAATATAACGCCAAAGGAAGCGCAGTAATTTTGGAACTTGGCACAAATGGCCCTTTTGCTCTCAAAAAAATGGAGGAACTCGTGCAAATGTTTGATCAAGCAAGCATCTATCTCGTAAACACCCGCGTACCACGCCAATGGGAGTCCGAAGTCAATGAATCAATCGACAAAATCGATGCCGAATACGATAATGTTACTCGCGTTGACTGGTACAGCCTTGCTATCGATCATCCGGAGTACTTCGGGCGCGATGGCGTTCATCTAACGAAAAAAGGGGTATCTGCCTATGTTGGTTTATTGACGAACAAAATGGTACATTAATAAATCCATCGAATCCTTTATTCACAGCGGATTCGATGGATTTTTTACTTATTTATAGAAAAACGAGGCGCTCTTGCTCATTAAAAAGCGCCTTTATCTCATTAGATTGAAACAACGCATCTTGCTCTTGATAGAATAAATACAACATCAGTACCCTATCGAAAGCAATACTAACAGCGATGCTCTTCGGCCGAATCAATGTTTCACGGTGATTCTTACCTGTTAAATCGATATAAAAACTTCGACCATAATCCAAATCCGTTTCAAGGTTGATTGAATCTGGTTTTTGTTCATTTTCTAGACTATATAAATGCCTCGGTATATGTAATTTTGATAAAATCGCTAAAGCTCGTTCCACAGTTGCGACATCGGGACTAATATCATATTTTGTGTCACGCAAATACTCGTGAATTTTCCGAATGTATTTTTGCCGGTAGTGGCGACGCATTGTCCATAAATAAAATATTCTTGCACCTTCACGCTCATCGGTATAACTCGCTAAATGTTCTCTTTCCACAACGTTTTCGTACTTACTACGCACGTAAAAATAATGCCACTGCTCTCTACCACCCATCAGTTCGCGTTCTAATTGGTAGTAATCCTCATCGCGCTCATGAAACGTCTCAATACTATTATCCTTCACGATAATTCGCTCTCCACGCTGCCTCAACAATCGACAAATACGCTCTAATTCCATATAAAATATTCCTTTCTAGCACTGTTACTCCTCTATTTTTAAATACCCGTAATCAATTAAATTCTTAATTGATGCAATAATCCATAATTCTTTTTCAACATGTATACGCCCTTTCAAGTATTTACCAAATTTATAGTCAATCGCATCCTTGTGCTTTATTGCTCCCTCAAAGTTTGACTCAAACGGTTCTATTACAATATATTTTCCTGGCTTTTTTGGATATGCTTCTTTTTTTGATAGTTCTTGTAATTTATTTATCGCATCATTAAATTTGCGTAATTTCACATCCATTTCATTTTGATGCATAAATAACATATTTCTCATCATTATCTTCCTTTCCATAAACTGCTTGATATAAGTAATTGTTTCCGCTTTCAAGTCGCTATAAAAAAAAGGCCACATCATAGCGACCTTCATTCCCGTGCATATATATACAATTTAACACATTCTCACTTGTGTGTAAATGATTTTACAGGCTATTCTCCAAAAACATGAGGCCATTCTTCTTTTTTATCCAAGAAGTTTTTAGCTAATTCTTTAGCACCTTCCAAACTATGACTAGCAGCCCAACCACACTGTACTTCGTTACAAGCCGGAACCTCGTTAGCCTGTAACACATCCACCAGTGTTTTTTCTAAAATAGCAAGTACATCTTCATAGTCATCATGATTGATAACCGACAAATAAAAGCCAGTTTGACAACCCATCGGACTAATATCTACAATTTTATCTGAATGATTTCGCGACAGTTCTGCCATTAAATGCTCCAACGAGTGAAGCGCCGGCATTTCCATATGCTCCTTATTTGGTTGCATAAAGCGAATATCATATTTATAAATTTCATCACCATGCTCCCCTGTTTTTTGCCCAGCAAGACGCACGTAAGGCGCCTTCACTAGGGTATGATCCAAGTTAAAACTCTCTACATTCATTTTTTCAGTCACTATAATCCATCCCTTCTAAAAAATTCCTAGGCTAGCGCTTCAATCTTGCCTACCTAGGAATCTATATAATAAATTATTCTACCGCACTTTCAGTAATCGTGGCAAGTGCTAGCCAAGTTTCTACTGGCACACCTTCCAACTGCTCATCCATAATGAAAGAGCCATTGGAATAACGATCCGTTACACGTAATTTAGAAACATTCAGGTCGACCACAACGTCTTTATTTGTCGCGACATGAATAATATCGCTATCGCTAGCTAAATTCAAGCTAATAAAACGGTGCGGGCTATTTTTAAGCTCACGTAGCATTAATAAGCCTCTTTTTGCTCTAGAAATTGGTTCAAACTCAGCCAACCTCATTCGTTTAGCCGAGCCTCGCTGTGTTAACAAGACAAGGTCACGTTTCTCGCTAGGAGCAATGACGTTAGCTCCAGCAATAAAGTCCCCCTCTTTCAGGTTCATTGCTTTCACACCCGCTGTCCTAGCACCAGATAGCGGCACTTCACTAATAGAATAACGTAGACCATACCCATTATGACTAGCCAAAAATACATCTTCATTCCCAATAACCGTTTCCACCGAAATCAGACTGTCATCGCCTTTCAAATTAATCGCCATCAACGTTTTCGAGTAACGCTGTGGCTTGTAGTTCAGTACGGCAGATGCTTTTATCATCCCTTGCTTCGTTACGAACAAGAAATAGTCGGTTTCCAGAAATTCTTTCATCGAAATTGCTGCAACTACTTCTTCATCTCCACACGTATCTGAAACGAGGTGGCTAACATGCTCACCCAAACTCTTCCATTTGATATCCGGCAACTCATGCACCGGACGATAAATATAATTTCCCTTGTTCGTGAAAAGTAATAGCGAATCCATTGTGTTCATCGTCTGAATAAAGATAGCATGATCTGTTTCTTTCATCGATAAATCTTCTCCATTAGAGGCGGTATAAGATCGCATTGCCGTACGCTTCACATAACCTTCTTTCGTCACTGAAACAACAACATCTTCGCTTGCAACAAGAACCTCGGTATCAATTTTTATCTCAGAAATTTCGTTTTCAATAACAGTCAGCCGCGACGTTTTATATTTTTTCTTAATCTCGTTCAATTCATCTTTTAAGCATGCAATCAAGTTTTTTTCATCGCCTAAAATCGCTTCTAGAGCTGAAATTTGTTTTGCTAGTTCTTCTGCTTCTTGCTGCAATTGCGTAATATCTGTATTCGTTAAACGATATAGCTGCAAGGAAACGATTGCTTCTGCCTGCTTCTCACTAAAATCATACGTGGTTTGCAAATTCAATTTGGCATCACGTTTGTCTTTAGAAGCACGAATCATTTGAATCACTTCATCCAAAATTGATAAGGCCTTCATCAAACCATCAATAATGTGTTGGCGCGCCTTGGCACGTCTAATATCGAATTCCGAGCGCTTCGTAATAACCTCTTTTTGATGGGCAATATACGCGTCCAGCATCGAGAGAACACCCATCAATTGCGGACGCTTATTAAATATCGCAACCATATTAAAATTATAGGAAATTTGCAAATCCGTATTTTTGAAAAGGTAATTCAGTACACCATCTGCATTCGCATCTTTCTTCAACTCAATCACAATACGGAGTCCTGAGCGATCTGTCTCATCACGCACTTCTGAAATACCCTCAATCTTCTTATCGATTCGTAAATCATCCATCCGTTTTACAAGATTTGCTTTGTTAATCTCATACGGAATTTCCGTAATCACAATTTGCTGACGTCCACCACGCATATCCTCAATTGCCGTCTTTGAGCGCACAACCACGCGCCCTTTTCCGGTTTCATACGCTTTACGAATCCCATCAATACCTTGAATAATACCACCTGTTGGAAAATCTGGACCTTTTATTAATTTCATAATATCCATCGTCGTGCAATCAGGCTTATCCAGGCGCTTGATAACACCTTCGATTACTTCTGTCAAATTATGAGGAGGAATATCGGTCGCGTAACCAGCTGAAATCCCTGTCGAACCATTGACCAATAAATTCGGGAAACGGCTAGGTAAAACAGTCGGCTCGCTTGCCGTATCATCAAAGTTTGATACAAAATCAACAGTTTCCTTATCCAAATCACGCAATAACTCCGATGAAATTTTAGAAATGCGAGCTTCTGTATAACGCATCGCAGCCGGTGGATCACCATCGACACTACCATTATTTCCGTGCATCTCAATCAAGGTATTTCGAACTTTCCAATCTTGACTCATCCGTACCATCGCTTCATACACAGACGAATCACCATGTGGATGGTAGTTACCAATTACATTTCCGACTGTCTTCGCAGATTTACGGAACCCTTTTTCGGCGGTATTACCTTCCACATGCATCGCAAATAAAATCCGACGTTGCACAGGTTTCAAACCATCACGCGCATCTGGTAACGCCCGCTCCTGAATAATATATTTACTATAGCGACCAAATCGATCCCCTAAAACTTCTTCCAAGGCTAAGTCTTGAATTTTTTCATCTGGAGTACTCACTCGCCTGCCTCCTCAATAATCATGTTTTCATTCTCTAAAATGCTTTGATCTTCTTCTAGCGAGAATTCCACGTTTTTCTCAATCCAATGCCGTCTTGGTTCTACTTTATCTCCCATCAATGTCGCCACACGTCGTTCAGCCCGAGCGATATCATCAATCCGTACACGAATCAGCGTTCGCGAATCAGGATTCATCGTCGTATCCCACAGTTGATCAGCATTCATCTCGCCTAAACCTTTGTAACGCTGGATAATGTAGCCTTTGCCGATTTTTTTGATGGCTAAATCAAGCTCCTCATCTGTCCACGCGTAAGCCATCACTTCTTTCTTTCCAACACCCTTACTTACCTTATAGAGCGGTGGTAATGCAATATATACTTTGCCGGCTTCCACTAACGGACGCATGTAGCGGTAAAAAAATGTTAGGAGCAATACTTGAATATGCGCGCCATCCGTATCAGCATCAGTCATAATCACGACCTTATCGTAATTACAATCTTCCACTTCAAACTCAGCACCAACACCAGCACCAACTGTATGGATTATCGTACTAATCTCTTCGTTTTTCATAATATCCACTAGTTTTGCTTTTTCGGTATTTATAACTTTACCTCGCAGCGGCAATATAGCTTGAAAACGGCGATCACGGCCTTGCTTAGCTGATCCACCCGCTGAGTCTCCTTCGACAAGGTATAACTCATTTTTTTGCGGGTTACGCGATTGTGCCGGTGTTAATTTACCAGAAAGTGATGTTTCCGAGCGCTTGCGTTTTTTCCCATTTCGAGTCTCTTCACGCGCTTTCCGAGCTGCCTCACGTGCTTCACGCGCCTTCACAGCCTTCTTAACGAGCAAAGCGCTCACTTCCGGATTCTCCGCCAAATAATAGCCTAGATGCTCTGCTACAACAGCATCAACGGCAGGTCGAGCTTCTTGCGTTCCGAGTTTTTCTTTCGTTTGTCCTTCAAATTGCAACAAATTCTCTGGAATGCGGACCGAAAGCACCGCTGAGAGCCCTTCACGGATATCGCTGCCCTCTAAATTCTTCTCTTTTTCCTTTAACATACCGACGCGACGAGCATATTCATTGAACACACGCGTCATCGCAGCCTTCATTCCAGCCTCGTGCGCACCGGCCCCACGCGTACGTACATTATTAACAAAGCTCAAAATGTTCTCTGCATACCCGTCATTAAATTGAAAAGCTGTCGCAATTTCAATCGTATTGTTGTCTCCTTCAAAGGATACAACAGGGTGTAACACATCTTTGCCTTCGTTAATATATTCCACAAAATTTTTCACACCGTCTTCAAAATGGAATTTCTCTTCCATTCCAACACGCTCATCGACAAGCTCAATCTCCATCCCCTTCAACAGGAATGCTGATTCACGCAGACGTTCCGATAATGTTTCATAATTATAAGAAGTCATCGGAAAAATCGCTTTATCTGGTTTAAAACGAATCGTTGTCCCTCTTTTATTCGTTTTACCAAGCTTACGCAATGTTCCGACTGGCTTCCCACCATTTGCAAAATCCATTTCATACGTAAAACCATCACGGTGAATAGTTACTTTAAGCGATTCTGACAAGGCATTCACGACCGAAGATCCTACACCGTGCAAGCCTCCGCTCGTTTTATAACCACCTTGACCAAATTTACCACCAGCATGGAGCACTGTTAAAATAACTTCGACGGTCGGCTTTCCTGTTTTATGCATTCCAACAGGCATACCACGTCCCTCATCTGAAACGCTGACACTATCATCTGCGTGTAAAACAACTTTTATTTTATGACCATATCCAGCCAATGCTTCATCCACGGAATTATCCACGATTTCATAGACTAAGTGATGTAACCCTCGCGTATCTGTCGAACCAATATACATCGCTGGGCGTTTACGAACTGCCTCAAGTCCTTCTAGCACCTGAATCGAATCATCATTATACTCATTTTTTGAACGACTCATTTTATTTTTCTCCTTCCGATTTTGCTTATATACCTTGCTGTTTACCCATTTCAACCTGTTATCCAAACATATGTTGGCAACAACTACTTTAACAGAATAGCACTTAACATCCAAATAATAAACCCATCTCGTCTTTCTTGAGACTAAGGAACTAATCATTTCTAGGACACAAGTGATTTCTTTTATGACACCCACGCGGATTTATCGTGAATTAGGATTGAATTGGTAAGCAACTTTATGTATTTTTTGCAAGTCAAAAGCCCCTTTTAACAGAGGCTTCGTTTACAAGCTATTTGTATAGTCTAACACTATCCTTTGTCAGAAAGCAAATACTCGACCATAATGCAGCGATCCATAATGACTGTATGGCCTCTTTCTTTAAGGAAATCATAAGCTTCTTCGCTCGATATACCAGATTGGGCCCAAAAGACATCGGCATCAATTTTGTCGAATTCCTTAGCTAACTCGGGTAGATATTCGGATTTCCGGAAAATGTCCACGATGTCAATATGGCCTTCGATTTCAGCTAGACTTGCCACGGCTTTCTCGCCAAGCACCTCATCTACACGAGGGTTTACAGGAATAATTGTGTAGCCTTCTTGCTGCATCCGTTCTGATATCTGATAGGATGTACGTTCTGGATTATCACTAAGTCCAACCACCGCTATCCGCTTTGCCCGCTTTAAAATTTGATGGATAACACTTCTTTCAGGGTTCAAAATTGCCATCTAAATCCCCTCCTACACTTCCATCATAGCGGATTAGAAGGCGAAATAGCAAGCGAGAACAGTGAATTATTTTTCTAGCTGTCTATTCGCTTTTTCTCGAAATAAGAAAAACTGTTCTAAAAACATAGCAAAAACACTTCCAACAATAAGCCCGTTATTTAAAACAGCGATGACTGCTGCTGGCAATCCTTTTGTAGCAGAAGGAGACAAGAACATCACACCCACGCCAACCATCATCGATATTCCGATAACAAGATAAGCATTTTCCTCTCCAGCTGTGATTTTTTTTAGTTCCTTTAAAGCCATAACTACCATATTAGAAAAAATCACAAATGTTACAGCGTAGCCAACCGGTGCCGGCAATGCGCTCATAATATTCATAACCGGTGGGAATAAGGTAATTCCAATGACAAGCAAACAACCTATCAAAAACGGTTTAATTGATTTCTGCCCTGTTTGTGTAACGAATCCAGCTGCTCCTGAAATTGGAACGGGGCCAATCGCTGAAAAACCGCCACCTAATAACTGATTAACACCTGATATCAAGCCACCGCGTTTATATTTTTTAGGATCGCTCGGTTTATTCCCAGCTACAATTCCCTCCATTAAACGTACTGATGCAACCAAATTTGTAATTAACAACAAAGTAATAAAAATAGCAGTTGTAATCACACCGGAATCAAAAGTTGGCATTCCAAATACAAAAAGCTTCGGTAAACTGAACCAAGAATGCGCCTCTCCAACGTTTGGTGCTTTTCCAGCTATTAAAAACAACCCCCAACCAAGAATTAAGCTGAAAATCACCGAATACTGACGAAGCCACATCACTTTCGACCGGCCAAAAGCATAAGCTGCGATAACAACAATCATACTTAGCAACGCCATCCAAGGGTCCATTAGCGGATGGTCTGCTGAAATTCCAAACATCCCTTTTATAAAGGAACCGCTCAGTTGTAGTACGAGTAACATCAGATAGACAAATGTCACAGTTGGTGTAAATAATTTGGCCAAAACCCCAATAAACCCAGTGACAGCCAAAATAACGAAGAATACACCGCTTACGAGCAATCCACCTGATAAAGCTTGCAATGCATCAATATTTGACGTGTATAAAACCCCAATAAATCCAGCATAAATCGTGAACACACTCCACCATAACCCCGCAGGTCCTTCATGAATCGGCAAACGATGCCCAAGCAAACCTTGCAACAAACCCGCAGCCCCCAAAACAAAGATTGTCCGTTGCATAAAACCTGCTGTCTCTACTGGACTTAATTGATACAAATCGGCAATTGCAATCGGTGCAACAATACCGGCCGCTATCATGAAAATCATCCATTGCAAGCTTGCAATTCCCATTTTCATATACAAAACCACTCCTTTTTGTGTTATTTTCTAATTATTCAAACCAAAATAAAAGCTACCCAATTCTTTATTTTACGCCAGTTTATCAAAAAAGTCCATGAAATAAAAAAGCAATTACGGTATTCTGTGTTCCGTTTTTGTGCTATAATGGCGAAAGATACATAGTTCGAAATAAAGGAGTTTCTCAACTAATGGAAATGATTATTTTAATTTGTCTCATCGCCTATATTCTTGGCTCGATTCCATCAGGCTTATGGATCGGAAAAATTTTCTATAAAAAAGATATACGTAATTTTGGAAGCGGTAATTTAGGGGCAACGAATTCTTTTCGCGTTCTCGGTGTCAAGCCCGGCATCATTGTGACATTGATGGATATTTTAAAAGGAACTGTCGCTACACTACTACCATTCTTTTTCCAACTAGATATCAATCATCATTTTTGGTTATTAACTGGGGTTTTCGCAATTATCGGTCACAGCTTTCCTCTTTTCGCAAAATTCAAAGGTGGAAAAGCCGTCGCAACATCAGCAGGAGTCGTGCTAGCCTACGCACCTTGGCTGTTTTTAGTGGCGCTGGTTATTTTTGTCCTATCTCTAAAAATCAGCAAGTACGTCTCTCTTAGCTCGATGATAGCTGCTGGAAGTGCTCTAATTATCTCACTCTTCTTCCAAGACTGGATTTTAGTTGGTATTATAGCTGCCATCGCCATTTTCATCATTTACCGCCATATACCGAATATAAAACGCATCAAAAAAGGCGAAGAACCGAAAATAAGCTGGATGTAATATAAAAAGTAGAAGTTAGTGCGCCCAACTTCTACTTTTTATATTACCCAATTGTAATCGTGTATTCACTTGAGAAATTAGCACCAATATCCAATGCTTCTATTCCTCGCTTATCTTTTAATTCCACAGACTCACCTGCCGCATCCGCAATACCAAACCATGGCTCGATACATAAGAACGGTGTACCGGGTTTAGGCGTCCAAATGCCAACATATTTAAAATCTGGAAACGTAACCTTCACAAAATGGCGATTTTTCCGTGAACGAATTGTCACTTCATTTTTCGTCAATCCTTCAAAAATCAAAGCATCATTTCCAAACAACTCGTAATTCAGCGCTACTTTTTTTCCGTTCGCAATTTTCTTCTTCTCTCCTGATAAATACGGACCAGTAAGCGTCAAGGTCTCCAGTTGCTCCTCTGCACCAAATTCCAGATAATAATCCTCAAACACCTCACCTGGTACAAATGGCACATTAAAAGCCGGATGCGCACCAATTGAGAAATACATTGTCTTATCATCCAAATTTTCTACATGATAGCCAACATTAATTGTGCCGCCTTCAATGCGATAAGAAATCTCTAAAGCAAATCGGAATGGATAAATCGCAAGTGAATTCGCATCCGCCTCAAGACGTAATGTAATCGACTGCTCGCCTTGTTTCGTAACATCAAATAAACGGTCACGCGCAAATCCATGTTGCCCTAAATGAAACGGCTTGCCATCAACTAAATACGTATCCTCCACTAACCGACCTACTGTTGGGAAAAGCACAGGGGAATGTCTCGCCCAGAAAGCACCATCTGCATGCCATAAAAATTCTTTTTGCGAGTTCTTATCGAGTATTCGTGTTAACTCCGCGCCGTCTTCTTTTAGCTCTACTAATATTGCATCATTTTCTAATCTTAACATCATTCATCACCATTCAAATGAAACCGCTCTATTTGGTCCCATTTGCCCTCTTTTTTTAATGCTGCTCTTTGTATATCTCCAAATAAATCATAATGAGGATAAGCTCCGTGGCGCCTATCAATCCACTCCGGGTTAAGCCCGTATGCCGCCCCCCATGCCTCAAGTTTTGCTAAATCTGCACAAGCAACCTTTGTCACTGTTTTTGAATCAGGAAAACGCTCATCTAACCAATAATGTGTCAAAAAGGCTATTTCGCCACTATCCGCTCTTTTTTTCCACGCTTCAAGCTCCGCACGTTTTACTCCAAAAGCCATTATCCTCACCTACCATTACGATTTCATTGCTTTTAAATAAGCCTCATGCCATGAAGGAAAAGCTCGTCTTGTACTCACTGGCTTAAAATCAGATTTCCGTACAGCAATATGTTCTGTTTCACCTGAAATATGTATTTCCTCGCCGCCTTCTTGCCTAATTTCATAGCCATACACGATTCGAAAACCATCATAAGAGTTAATCCACGTCTTCACTACCGCTTTTTGCCCATATTTCATTGCCTGTTTATAAGAAATGTGCACGTCCAGAACAGGTGAGATGTAACCTTCTTGCTCCATGTCAAAATAGCGCAGTCCAATGCTTTCCAGAAAATCTGTACGACCAATCTCCATCCAAACCAAATAATTCGCATGGTAGACGATACCCATCTGATCCGTTTCTGCATATCTGACAACAATTGTCGACTCATGATACTTCATACAATTCCCTCCTCACTTCACACTACTCATTCTACCACGACAAAAAAACTTCCACAATGATAATAATCGCAGAAGTTTCTCAAATATATTATTTTAATCAATGATTTTTTAATTTTTCCAATTCTACTAGGAATTTATCATTTAAGACACGAATAAATGTACCTTTCATACCTAGGGAACGAGAATCGATAACGCCTGCACTTTCTAATTTACGAAGCGCATTAACGATAACAGAACGGGTAATTCCTACGCGGTCAGCAATTTTAGATGCAACCAGAAGTCCCTCTTTACCATTTAATTCATCAAAAATATGCTCAATCGCTTCTAATTCACTATAAGAAAGTGAGCTAATTGCCATTTGAACAACCGCACGACTACGGGCTTCTTCTTCAATTTCTTCTGCTTTTTCGTGTAAAATTTCCATACCAACAACTGTTCCTCCGTACTCAGCAAGCAACAAGTCGTCATCTGTGAAATCATTCTCCAAACGAGAAAGAATCAATGTGCCAAGGCGTTCTCCACCACCAACAATAGGAACAATAGTCGTTAAACCTTTTACGAAAAGATCACTGTTCTCAATTGGAAAAGCAGTGTATTGACTAGAAACTTCTAAGTTAGAAGAAGTTTCGTTCACATTGAAAAGGCTGTTCGTGTATTCTTCTGGGAATTGGCGCTCTACTAGCATTTGCTTCATACGTGCATTTTCGATTGGTAAAACTTCCGAATAACCAAGAAGCTTCCCTTTACGGCTCACGACATACGTATTAGCTTCAATTACCTCGGCTAATGTATCCGCCATTTCTTTGAAGTTAACCGTTTTACCTGCTGCATTTTGTAGCATTGCATTAATTTTTCGTGTTTTTGCTAATAAGTTCATTATTAGTCCTCCTAAAATTTTTATAAAATAAATTGCGTTAAATCTTTATCCATCATAATAGTAGCTAATTTGTCGTTCACATAACTTTCCGTTACCGTGACAGTTTCTAGTGTAATCTCTGGCGCTTCAAAAAGCAAGTCCTCTAGTAGTTTTTCTAGAATAGTATGCAGTCTTCTAGCACCGATATTATCTGTTTCCTGATTGACATGAAAGGCAATTTCAGCCAACCTCTCCACAGCTTCTTTTGTAAAAATAAGTTCAATATCTTCTGTTTTCAGCAATGCTTTATATTGCTTAATTAGCGCATTATCTGGCTCTGTTAAAATTTTTACGAAATCTTCTTGGGATAATTTGTCTAATTCAATCCTGATTGGGAAGCGCCCCTGTAATTCCGGTATTAAATCAGATGGCTTCGACATGTGGAATGCTCCTGCAGCAATAAAGAGGATATACTCCGTGTTCACCGTACCATATTTTGTCGTAATTTGTGAGCCCTCTACAATTGGCAAAATATCTCGCTGTACACCTTCACGTGATACTTGCGCATTGCCACCACCTTGACCACCGCTTGCGATCTTATCTATTTCATCAATAAAAATAATACCCATTTGCTCTGCACGTAAAATGCCTTCTGAGGACACTTCCTCTTGATCGATTAGTTTGGATGCTTCATCCTCAAAAAGAATTTTGCGCGCTTCTTTTACAGTCACTTTGCGTTTTTTCATTTTTGATGGGAATAGACCTGAAAAAGCGTCCTGCATACCACTCATTTGATCCATTCCAGTACCTCGGAACATATCAGCCATAGGATTTTGTTGCTCCTTCACCTCAACAGTTACATAATCATTATCAAGGTCGCCGCTTTTTAGCTTCCATTCGATTTGACTACGTTTGGAGCGTACAGTTTCGTCCTCAGGTTCCACCTCTTCTTCTTGCTGCTGATTCCCACCACCAAAAAGCATCTCTAAAGGGTTTTGTGAGGACTGTTTTTGTTTTTTCTTAGACGGCGCAAGCAACTTTACCAATCGTTTCTCCGCATTTTCTTCCGCTTTCACACGAACAAGTTGCATCTTTTCCTCTTTCACGAGTCGAACGGAAACCTCCACGAGATCACGAACCATCGACTCTACATCACGTCCAACATATCCAACCTCTGTAAATTTCGTTGCTTCGACTTTGGAAAATGGTGCACGAACGATTTTAGCAATACGACGCGCAATTTCTGTTTTTCCGACACCAGTTGGACCAATCATCAGAATATTTTTAGGAATGACTTCATCTCGTATCTCATCTGACATCAGCGAACGGCGATAACGATTTCTAAGCGCAACAGCGACCGATTTTTTCGCACCTGTTTGCCCAATAATATATTGATCTAGCTTTTCTACAATCTGGCGTGGCGTTAAATTAATAGTTGACAAATCTAGCCCTCCTTACACTTGTTCTACAATAATATTATCATTCGTAAAGACACAAATTTCAGATGCAATATCTAGCGCATTTTTCGCAATTTCCTTCGCTTCCAGTCGCTCACCATCGAAGCGCTTCATAGCTCGCCCAGCAGCCAATGCATAATTTCCACCTGAACCGATAGCAAGAATTCCGTCGTCAGGTTCAATAACTTCACCAGTTCCCGAAACTAATAACAGCTTCTCATCGTTCATGACAATTAACATCGCTTCTAATTTGCGCAAAACATTATCACTACGCCACTGCTTCGCTAGTTCAACCGCAGCTCGTTCTAAGTTGCCATTATATTCATTTAGTTTCCCTTCAAACTTTTCAAAAAGCGTAAAAGCATCTGCAACAGAACCAGCAAAACCAGCCACCACTCTATCATGAAAAAGGCGTCTTACCTTCTTAGCCGTATGCTTCATCACGACAGAATTTCCTAATGTTACTTGTCCGTCCCCAGCCATAGCAGATTTGCCATTGTGACGAATTGCAAAAATCGTTGTCAATTTCGATACGCCTCCATTTCTTAAAAAATTAAGCTCTTGGATGATGCTTCATATATGTTTCCTTTAAATGCTCCTTTGTTATATGTGTATAAATCTGCGTTGAGGAGAGACTAGCGTGTCCTAATAGTTCTTGCACTGTTCGCATATCAGCACCGTTGTTCAACAAGTCCGTCGCAAATGTATGACGTAACATATGGGGATGAATCTTTCTTGTAAGAGAAGCTTTTTCAATCACTTTGCTCAAACAATAACGAATACCCCTCGCTGTCAACGGATCGCCGTAATGATTAATTAGTAGCGCCGGGTGCTCTTTCGCATGATGTTGCATTAATATATCGCGTCCACCTTTTGTATAATCATTCACAGCGTCTAACGCAAACGCCCCAAACGGAACATATCGCTCCTTATTCCCTTTTCCTCGTATCAAAATAGTTTGATAGGTTTGATCGATGTCAGGCAATAAAATCCCAGCACACTCACTCACCCGAATTCCTGTAGCGTATAATAATTCAAGCAAAGCACGATCTCGCAAAGTCAACGGATTATTATTCGCGTAAACGACATCAAATAGCGCCTCCATTTCTTTAGAATAAAAAAACTTTGGCAATCGCAACTGCTTCTTCGCGTGCGAAACAAATGCAAACGGGTTATCGGTCATCGCTTTCTCTCTTACTAAAAAAGTGTAGAAACTGCGCAAGCTTGAAATTTTTCGAGCTACTGTTGAACGGGCAAATTCCTGCTTGCGTAAGTATGTGAGATATAATCTGACCTCCGTGTATGTCACATCTGTAAAATGATTAATGGCTTCTTCTATCATAAATGAACGAAAGTCGCGAATATCATGAAGATAATTAATATTAGTATGTTCTGAATAATTGCGCTCAGTACTTAAATAATTGCTAAAATCCTGCTCCCAATTTCGCCCAGTCACCACATTTATACACCTCTCAAACAAGTCCATCGTATCACACATGGTATGATGTTGCAATAATTTTATACATTTTTCGCAACCTTTCGAATTGAACCGAGAAAGTGTAAATTAAAGGATAAAACTTGTTCTAATGCGATTTAGAAAAATAATACTTTTTTTATTTGTTTAGATTCTATCAGAAATATTTTCCTTTTATGTTTTAAAGCAAGACAATACGGCTCTGTTTCAACAAAGCCGCACCTCTTCATTTTTTATAGTTTTGGAATTACTTCCTTCACAGCTTCGATTGCTCGATTCGCATGTTTCTCATTTCGTTCTTGTTTATTTCGAATTCTTGTTGGCAAGTCTGGGAATAGTCCAAAGTTTACATTCATCGGTTGGAACGTTTTTGTATTCGTGTTCGTAATATAATACGCCATACTCCCAATCGCCGTTTCAGGGGGAAACACTACTAACTCTTCGCCTAAAACAAGTCGCGCTGCATTAATTCCTGCAGCCAAACCGCTAGCGGCTGACTCAACGTAACCCTCTACACCTGTCATTTGCCCAGCAAAAAATAGTTCTGGACGAGCTTTTAATTGGTAGGTTGGTAACAAAACTTTCGGTGAGTTAATGAAAGTATTACGATGCATCACACCATAGCGAACGATTTCTGCATTTTCTAAACCTGGGATCATTTGGAATACACGTTTTTGATCGCCCCATTTCAGATGTGTTTGGAAACCTACCATGTTGTATAGCGTTCCTGCCGCATCATCTTGACGCAACTGTAATACGGCATATGGGCGCTTACCAGTCTTTGGATCTTCTAATCCAACCGGTTTCATAGGACCGAATAACATTGTTTTAATACCACGCTTTGCCATGACTTCAATTGGCATACAACCTTCAAAGAAAATTTCTTTTTCGAACTCTTTTAATTCGGCCGTTTCCGCAGTTACCAATGCTTCGTGGAATGCATTGAACTCCTCTTCTGTCATTGGACAGTTTAAATAAGCCGCCTCTCCTTTGTCGTATCTAGATTTCAAGTACACTTTATCCATGTCAATACTATCTTGCTCAATAATTGGAGCAGCAGCATCATAAAAATATAAATACTCTTCGCCTGTAAGCTCTTTAATTTTACCAGCCAACGCTTCACTTGTAAGTGGCCCAGTTGCAATAATTGTTGGGCCATCAGGTATCTCTGTGATTTCTTCATAGTACACTGTTACATTCGGATGCTCTTTCACTTTTTCTGTTACGTAACTTGCGAATTCATGGCGGTCAACAGCAAGAGCTCCACCAGCTGGCACAGAAGCTTGATCTGCTGCTTCGATAATAATCGAATCGAGTAATCGCATCTCCTCTTTAATGACACCTACTGCATTCGTCATCGTGTTCGCCCGTAGTGAATTACTACAAACTAGCTCTGCAAATTTATCCGTATGATGTGCTGGTGTTTGCTTTACAGGGCGCATTTCGTATAAATCCACTTTAATGCCACGTTTTGCAAGTTGCCAAGCCGCTTCACTTCCCGCTAAACCAGCGCCAATTACATTTACTTTTTTATCCATTTCCATTCTCCAATCCAGAACAATAGCAACAAACGATTAATCGCGCGTTGCTATTGTGTCTAGCTATTTTATAACTCATTCTATTGTTGTGGTTGTTCTTTGTAATCACAGTTCGTACATTGAATCTGGACGCCTTTTTTAAGTTTCTTCTCAACAAGTGCTTTTTCATTACACTTCGGACATGGCCGTGCAATTGGTTTATCCCAAGAAACGTAATCGCATGCAGGGTACCGATCGCAACCATAGAATATTCGTTTCTTTTTACTCTTACGTTCAATTACCTGACCCTCGTTACATTTTGGACAAGTCACACCAATTTCTTTAACAATAGGCTTTGTATTGCGGCAATCTGGGAAACGACTACAAGCCAAAAATTTGCCATACTTACCCATTTTGAAAACCATTGGCGCCCCGCACAGGTCACAGTCAATTCCTGCTGGCTCATCCTTAATTTCAATTTTCTCCATCTCTTTATCCGCACGTTCCACGTTCTTCTCAAAACCTTGATAAAACTGGTCGATAACTTTTACCCATTGTATTGCTCCATGCTCGACTTCATCCAATTCTGCCTCCATATTAGCCGTAAACTGGACATCTAGTATTTCAGGGAAGTAATCTCGAATCAATTCATGCACAATCTCACCTAACTCTGTTGGGACGAAGCGTTTATTATCCAAGGATACGTAATTACGACGTTGAATTGTATCAAGTGTAGGCGAATAAGTTGATGGTCTTCCTATCCCTACCTCTTCCAACGTTTTTACCAACCTTGCCTCTGTAAAGCGTGGCGGCGGCTGCGTGAAATGTTGGCGTTGCTCGAGCGATTGGGATTCTACTTTATCACCCTTTTTCAGGTCGGGCAAGATATTTTCTTTCTCCTCTTTATTGTCATCATTACTTTCCACATATACTTTCATAAACCCAGCAAATTTTATTTTCGAACCATTCGCTCGAAACATCACACTATTATTATCTAGATCAACGCGCATCGTATCCAAAACTGCTGGAGCCATTTGACTTGCTATAAAACGTTCCCAAATCAAACGATATAAGCGTAATTGATCACGGCTTAGATATTCTTTCACATCTTGTGGTGTACGCATAGCACTTGTTGGCCGGATAGCTTCATGCGCATCTTGGGACGTTTTGGCTTTCTTATCATTCCTCTTTTGGGTTCGTCCAAATTCTTTACCGTAAGTTTCTGTAATAAATGTAGATGCCTCTTGAATAGCCGTATCTGAAATACGTGTAGAGTCTGTACGCATATACGTAATCAAACCGACCGTTCCTTGGCGTCCTAGAGCAATCCCTTCATAAAGCTGTTGTGCTAGCATCATTGTTTTACGTGTTCGGAAGTTAAGTTTGCGTGCAGCTTCCTGTTGTAACGAAGATGTTGTGAATGGTGCTGCCGGATTTCGTAGCCGTTCTTTCTTTACTACATCTATAACTTCGAACTGTTTGCCTTTAATTGTAGACATGACTTCTTTCACATCATCCACTGTAGATAGTTTCTTTTTCTTCCCATTTATACCATAAAAATTAGCTTGGAACTCTTTTTTGCCTTTTTTGAAATTGCCATCAATCGTCCAATATTCTTCTGGTACAAAGGCTTTAATTTCATTCTCACGATCGATAACAAGTTTAAGCGCAACGGATTGAACACGACCAGCACTCAAACCTTTTTTCACTTTCTTCCATAGAATAGGGCTAATATTGTATCCTACTAGTCGATCTAAAATACGACGCGCTTGTTGTGCATCTACTAAATCCATATCAATCTTACGCGGATGTTTAAATGATTCTTTCACTGCCTCTTTCGTGATTTCATTGAAAACAACACGTAAATCGTCTGTTTGGTCTAAACCAAGACTTGTCGCAAGGTGCCAAGCGATTGCTTCACCCTCGCGATCCGGATCGGCTGCAAGATAGACTTTTTTCGCTTTTTTTGCAGCTTGCTTTAATTCTTTTAAAATAGGTCCCTTGCCACGAATCGTGATGTAGCGCGGCTCAAAATTATTTTCTGTATCTACTCCCATTTGGCTCTTTGGTAAATCCCGAAGATGTCCCATGGAGGCTTTTACTTTATATTTCTTGCCAAGATACTTTTCAATTGTCTTCGCTTTTGCGGGTGATTCTACTATTACTAAATAATCAGCCATTGTTCATTCCTCCCTAATTTGGGATACGCATTTAAGACGGCGGAGCGCGCCAGAATATTTTTCTGACAATCAGCTTCCGATTTTAAATAGTCTCCAACTCTAATTACATATCGAAACTTGTAATCAGTAGTAAATGTTATCCTTAGTTGTGCTATTTGTCAATTCATTTTATTCCAATTACTTTTTTTGCACATGTGGAATAACGATGATTCTCTAGCCAACTTATATCAAATACACGAGAAATGCAAGTCTAATCACTTAAAATGTAGAATTTTATCCTAATTAGCACAATTCTTCCGTTATATCAGAAGCTTCCATTACTAATTTTGCTCCTTCTTGAATCAATTTATTCGTCCCAGCAGAACTAAGCTGAAAAACACTTCCAGGAACTGCAAAGACTTCTCGATTTTGATTCAAGGCAGCATCTGCTGTAATAAGAGAGCCACTTCTTTTTTCTGCTTGTACAATTAATGTTCCCAAAGATAAACCGCTAATAATTCGATTTCGTTCTGGGAAATGCCATTTGCGTGCCGTAACATGCGGGGCATACTCGCTTAGTACAAGGCCATTCCTTATTATTTTTTCAAATAGCAGCTTATTTTCAAGAGGATAGAATTGGAAAAAGCCACTACCAATTACCGCAATTGTGTTCCCTCCAACGCGCAGAGCTTCATGGTGTGATTCAGCATCAATTCCCACTGCTAATCCACTAACAATTGTCAACGATTCTTGACACAGTGGCGCAACAAGTTGATTAATTATTTGCTTCCCATAATCCGTCATCTTTCGTGTCCCTACAATGGCTAGCTTTTCTGACGCTAGCAAAGACGTGTCACCTTTAGCGAATAAAAGTAGTGGTGGATCATATATTTCTTGTAATAATTCAGGGTAGCACAAGTCTTCAATAGAGATTAGCAGAATTTTATAATGCTCTAGCTCTAGCAATACATCTGCTAAACGGAATTCAAAAAATTCCTGTTTAAACCGCTCGCTTTGTTGCGCAGACAACGCTAAATATTCTGCTATTTCCTCTGCTTCCATTCTTTTCAATTGTTCTTTAGGAAGCTCTCGCCACAACTTGCCTAATTGTTTAACAGATACCGCTGAACAATATTTCATCTGCAATAACCAATTTTTCATACTCTGTTCTCTCCTTTACGTTTCTCCTATCTTATTCCTCCTTTACGTTTTTGTAAATTGTGTTAACAATGGAAAAAAAGCAGTTTCAAACAGCAAAATCATCTCTCCTTATTTGAAAAGATAATTCTAGCTATTCCACTGCTTTTTCAACTACTCTTTATGGGCTAAAAAAATATTTTTCACTGGCGCAAAAGTTAAACGATGGATAGGACAAACTCCTTGTTTTGAAAGCCCTTCTAGGTGCACTTTCGTCCCGTACCCCATATTATTTGCAAAACCGTAACCAGGAAATTTTGAATCAAACGCTACCATCATTCTATCGCGTGTGACTTTTGCAATGATTGAAGCTGCAGCAATCGATACACTTTTACTATCTCCTTTTATTAAGGAAAGCTCGTGTTTACAATGATTTAAAGGCATCGCATCTATCAGACAAAAATCAGGTGTCAGTTCTAGCGAATCAATCGCATCAACCATCGCTAACTTTGTCGCTTCGTAAATATTCACCTCATCGATAATCTCATGAGACTTAACACCTATTCCAACAGCTAACGCCTTAGCCAAAATGTCATCAAATAATTGATCGCGTTTCGCCTCGTTCAACTGTTTGGAATCATTGACCCCAATAACATCAAAATCAGCTGGTAAAATGACTGCAGCAGCAACCACTGGTCCAGCAAGCGGGCCACGACCAACTTCATCAATCCCAGCTATTGCGTTAAACCCTTTGGCTCTCGCTTCTTTTTCATAGTACTTCATGTCCTCAAGTTGCGTAAGTAGTGCCTCTTTTTTCATCTTTTCCCGCCTAAACGAAGCAACTAGTTTCGCCACACCTTTTCGCTCATCCAAAAGGCAGGACTGGAAAAATGGGTCAGACTCGGACGCAACCGATTTCAATCGTTCTTTAATTATCGCTATTTTCTCGGCCATTCTCATCGTCCTCCGCTAACAAATCACTTGGAAAATCAAAGGAAACACGTCCCATTTTCTCTTGCCGCATCTCTCTGACTAATAGCTCAGCTGCCCGTGAATAATCTGGATCACGATATCGATCAAAAATACCTCGACGCTCAGCAATCATTGCAAGTACCTCTGTTGTTTCCTCTGGTAAAACCTCGATTTGTAGCCAATTGTGTAGCTTCTCTGGATAATTTTCTTCTAAAAAACGCAAACCAAATCCAGCAACTTCCTCCATATGTAACAAATCATCTTTAATCGCACCTGTCAAAGCTAGTTTATAACCCACACGTTGATCTTCAAATTTTGGCCATAAAATCCCAGGTGTGTCGAGTAATTCCAGCGTTTTTCCGACTTTAATCCATTGCTGTGCTTTCGTTACACCGGGTTTATTTCCTGTTTTTGCGATATTTTTCTTTACTAGGCGATTAATCAACGTCGATTTCCCTACATTTGGAATACCTAAAATCATCGCTCGAATCGCTCTTGGTTTCATACCACGGCTGCGCTGACGTTCAAATTTTTCCGCCATCAAAGCCTCAGCAGCTCGCTCGATTTTATGCATTCCTTTTCCTTCTTGCGCATTCACGGCAACTGCTGGCAACCCGCGCTCAGCAAAATGATCAATCCATTCCTGTGTCACTTTCTCATCAGCCGTATCCGCTTTATTCAATATGATTACGCGCTTCTTCTGGTGAATAATCTCTTCTAGCATCGGATTAGACGAAGAATAAGGAATTCTCGCATCCACCAGCTCAAAAATCACATCCACTAATTTCAATTTCTCTGTTACTTCACGACGGGCCTTTGCCATGTGACCCGGAAACCATTGTATTGTCATAATAAACTCCTTTTTATCGTATAAACTTCGCATGTTCTAGCGGCCAATAGCAGATTGGTGTAGTCCCAAGTATTTTCGACTCAGGAATTGGCCCCATAATGCGACTATCCTTACTAGCACGTCGATTATCCCCCAAAACAAATACTGTTCCTTTTGGCACAACACCACCAGGAAGCGCGCCTTCTGTACTAAAGTCATCAGTCAATAAAGCATTGCCTAATTGCTTCTTATACTCATCTAGGTAGGGCTCTTCCTGCTTTTCCCCGTTGATAAATAACTCGTCATTCTTATACGTTATTTTATCTCCGGGCACTCCAATGACTCGCTTCACATATTCACGTTTGTCTTCTTTAAAAATAACTACATCAAAGCGATTCACATTCCCGAAGCGGTTAATAATAACCCGATCGCCATCATGCAACGTTGGCATCATAGACGAACCATCAACCATGACAGGCACAAAAAAGTAAAAGCGGATTAATACCGTTAAAATTACACCTAATACAATCGCCCAAGTCCAGCTCCATACTAATTTTAAAGTCTTCTCACTCAAATTGCCATCTCCCCTAAACCACTTGCTAGACTTATCATTTTCTTAATCCTCGTAGTTCTAAGTATACACTAAACAAATAAAAAAAGCTTGCACATAATCTGCACAAACTTTTTCAAAAACTGGTATAAATCCGCATTTCTTATTTTTGTAACGATTTTCCAAACGAGATGACTTTTCCTAACACTTTATCTTCATCAATAAAGCCGATATAGCGACTATCCTTGCTTATTGGACGATTATCGCCCAGCACGAATAATTTGCCTTCCGGTACCTTTGTCGCTCCACCACACGCTGGAATAGTTCCCAACGAGAAGTTTGGATTACCTTGTGCACCATCGTTTAGGGTTGTTAAATAACCATTCGTCAAATCTTTTTTTGCTTCATCTAGATAAGGTTCGTCGTATTTTTTACCATTGATATACAGTTGATCTTCTTTATATTCCACTGTGTCTCCTGGCAATCCTATCACACGCTTAATATATTCTGTGTCCTTCTCATCAGGAGCTGGAAAAACGATGATATCAAATCGATCCGGACCAGTTACTTTATTAATAAATAAGTGCTCTCCATCATGCAACGTTGGGTACATAGAATCTCCAAAAACTGTAACTGGTGAAATCACAAAATAGCGAAGTGCCATAGAAAGAATTACAGCCACAAGGATTACTTGAACCCATCCCCATATTGCCTTACCTTTGCCACGACCAGTTTTTTTAGTCTCATTAGTCTCACTATCCATATCCTCTAGTTCCTCTCTACAATTACTACTAAACACAAGTTAAAGTATAGCATGAAACGCTTAAAAAAAAACAGCATTATATACCGTGCTCGAGTAATTCTAATCTATTTCTAATTTACTAACTCTATCTTACCTAGTGTTTACCCAATTTCCAAAAAGAAAAACGCTAAAATCCACAATCTGGACTTAGCGTTTTCACTCCATTAAGCTGATGTTTTAATTGGGATAATAGAGCCATCTTCTAATTGTAGCTGAGGCTCAGCGTCACCAGTAACGGCTTCTTTCGTAATGATGCATTTTTTGATATCATCACGGGAAGGAATCTCAAACATAACTTCCAGCATAATATGCTCAATAATCGAGCGAAGTCCGCGTGCTCCGGTTTTACGAGCAATCGCTTCTTTGGAAATCTCAGATAAAGCTTCGTCTGTAAACTCAAGCTCTACATCATCAAGTTCCAACATTTTTTGATACTGCTTCACAAGAGCGTTTTTTGGCTGTGTCAAAATCGAGATTAGAGTCTCTTCATCCAATTGCTCAAGCGTTGCAATAACAGGTAAACGACCAATAAATTCAGGAATAAGACCGAATTTCAATAAATCTTCAGGAACAACTTTGGAAAGATACGTTTCATTCTCTTTCAACTGCTCATTCTCTGTACCAAAACCGATAACTTTCTCACCGAGGCGGTTCTTAACGATTTGCTCCACGCCATCAAAAGCACCACCAACGATGAACAGAATATTCCCTGTATCAATTTGAATGAATTCCTGATGTGGGTGCTTACGTCCGCCTTGTGGGGGAACACTTGCAACCGTTCCTTCTAAAATTTTCAGTAGTGCTTGTTGCACACCTTCACCAGAAACATCACGCGTAATGGATGGATTCTCTGATTTACGCGCTACTTTATCTATTTCATCAATGTAAATAATACCTTTTTCGGCACGTTCTACATCAAAATCAGCAGCTTGAATCAATTTTAGTAGAATATTTTCGACATCTTCACCGACATATCCTGCCTCTGTCAAACTTGTAGCATCTGCAATTGCAAACGGTACATTTAGAAGTCTAGCAAGCGTCTGTGCTAGCAATGTTTTACCACTACCAGTTGGGCCGATGAGACAAATATTACTTTTAGATAACTCTACTGCATCATCTGATTTTTCATTAGAATTGATACGCTTATAATGATTATAAACTGCCACTGCCAACGCTTTTTTTGCACGATCTTGACCGATGACGTAATCACTTAAAATGCGGCGAATTTCTTGAGGTTTCGGCACATCGCCAAAGTCTACAAATTCAGACACATTTAATTCTTCTTCAATTATTTCGTTACATAATTCGATGCACTCGTCACAAATATACACGCCAGGTCCTGCAACTAATTTACGAACTTGGTCTTGTGTTTTGCCACAAAAAGAACATTTCAGCGTTCCCTTTTCGTCATTAAATTTGAACAAGGTTTTCACCCCTTCTAATTAAGTGTTTTCATAAGCTCTATGCCTTATAAAACAAGCCTATGTTCGTTTATCATATCACTAGTTTGTGAGAAATGCTATTAAGAAACATTGAGCGGATTGCATACTCCCCTGTTCTCGTGTATGTTGCGGGGCTGACTTAGCGAAATTTGCTTCGTAAGCGTTTCTTGGGGGTTATATGCTCGCCTCGTTCTTATGCATGTTGCGGCTTTAACGAAGCACAGTTCGCTTTGTTAGCGTCTCTTGAGGATTACTTGCTCGCTTCACTCTCATGCATATTGCGGCTCTAACGAAGCACAGTTCACTTCGTAAGTGTCTCTTAAGGATTACATGCTCGCTTCGCTCTCATGCATATTGCGACTCTAACTCTGCACAATTCGCTTCGTAAGAGTCGCAACAAAACAAAGGGCACAAGTCGAAACTCATGCCCCTTCTCAAACATACTAGCGAATTGTCTTATTTCTTAAAATTACTCCGCTGCTTCTACTTCTTTTGCATTTTCTACTAAAAGATCAATCGCTTTACGGATTTTAAGGTCAGATTTCAATTCGTTCATATCGCCTAGTGCTGCACGAACTGCTTCTACTTCCATGCTGTATTTGTCAGCAAGCGTTTTTACTTCTTCTTCAATGTCTGCTTCTCCTGGCGTAATGCCTTCTGCTTCAGCAATTGCTTCAAGAACAAGGTTTGTTTTTACGCGTTTTTCAGCATCTGTTTCCATTTGTGCATGCATCGCTTCTTCTGTTTGACCAGTGAATTGATAGTAAAGCTCAGGAGTTAGACCTTGTGCTTGTAAATCTTGCGCAAAATGGTTCATCATGTGATCTGCTTCATGATGAATCATCGCATGTGGAATTTCCACTTCTGCATTTTCTACAGCTTTTGCAATGGCATCATTTTGTTTCGCTTGTTTTACGCTCTCTTCTTTTGCTTCTTGTAAGCGTTTTGTTACTTTTTCTTTTAATTCAACGAGTGTTTCCACTTCTTCGTCAATGTCTTTTGCAAGCTCATCATCAAGTTCTGGAACTTCTTTTGTTTTTACTTCATGCACTTTGATTTTGAATACAACGTCTTGACCAGCAAGGTCTTCTGCGTGATATTCTTCTGGGAATGTTAATTCGATGTCTTTTTCTTCGCCAGCTTTTAAGCCTACTACTTGCTCTTCAAAACCAGGGATGAATGATCCTGAACCCAGTTCTAATGAGTGATTGTCTGCTTGTCCGCCTTCAAAAGCAACACCGTCTTTAAATCCTTCAAAATCAAGAATAACTGTATCGCCATCCTCAGCAGGTGCATCTTCGCGAACAACTAATTCTGCTTGACGTTCTTGCATGCTCTTAAGTTCAGCATCCACTTCTTCGTCTGTTAATTTCGCGTCTCGTGCTTCAACTTCAACACCTTTATAGTCGCCTAATTTCACTTCAGGTTTCACAGTTACTTCTGCTGTTAATACCCAAGCTGCGTCTTTTTCCATAGATTCTACATTGATTTGCGGGTTATCTACCGGATCAATTCCAGACTCTTCGACAGCTGCTGCATAAACCTCTGGCAACATGATATCTAGGGCATCTTGATACAATGCTTCCTCTCCAAAACGTTGATTGAAAATTTGACGCGGCACTTTTCCTTTACGGAAGCCTGGTACATTTAGATTTTTGCGAACTTTTTGGAATGCTTTATCCATCCCTACTTTAATTTGATCTTGGTTGATTTCGAAAGTTAATGTACCAACATTACCTTCTTTTTTTTCCCATTTTACTGACATGGTATTCCCTCCATACATCTATTTACTGGTTATTAGTCTTGATTCCTCAATACTTATTTCAGTCACACTCACCATAATAACATAAAACTTATCTACTTGAAAACTACTATCCACTAGTTAAAGCAGATAATTTTGCTGTGCTTGCTCTATTTTCTCAATAAATTGGATTGCTTCTGTTAGTTCTTGCTGATTTATATCGGGGTTGTCCCGCCAAAATTCGCCGTACATCTGTGACAACCACTTGCTATACGCTTCACTCCAAAGCTTAGTATCAGTTTTCGGAAATTGAAATGGATACATGAGAAAAAGATGTTGCTGCACAATCACTTGTAGCTGTTCTAAAAGGCTTGGGTTGGAATGCTCCCAGCGACACACTAACTTTTCGATCAGTTCTTTAATAAAAGTGTCATCACCCAGAAGCGGAATGTCACTCGGATTTACCTGTTCTTCCATTCCAATCTTCTTCACTAAGAAACTCTGATCCACTTTTTTTTCCTGTAGTAGCTCAAAAACCATTGACTTCACGAACGGTGAGGTTGTAGCATCTTTTAAAAATAAAGTGAAAGACTCTAAGTAAGGCTCAACATCATGAAATCGAGCCTGTTGAAGAAATTCCAATTGCTCCGATGTCCCCCACTCAAAAAAATTCGTAATACTTCGTCTCGGCTTGATTTTTTTCGGAAATGGAATGACATTACTTTCTGCTTGCATTCCACTTGTTTCAAAATCATTCAATTGTGCCTCTTTTTCTAAGTGCTGTTTCACCAAACTAAAGTACGTGTCCATCTCGTTTACCGCTAAATAAGTAGCCGACAGTTCTCCTAGTATAGACTTATTATAACCATCCATCATTAAGAAAGCCTGCCCAACCTCTTTTGCTTCTTCAAAAGCTTGTTTAGCATTGTAAAGTTTAATCAGTGCATAAACTACTTCTTCATTGCACGGTTGTTCCAAATACGCCTGTTCTAAAAATTTCTGTACCGTATATTCTTCATCTTCATTCAGAATCATGATGCCATTCTTTAGAAACTGCTCTACAATAGTAGGGAAAATAATATTTGACTCTTTCATAACTAAAAAAACCCCTCACAGAATAAGTCCATTTTTATAACGCATAACGCTTTAATTATATAAATGCTCCTTTTCGCGTCTTCATTTGACTCTATTTTACACGATTTTTTGTCTAGTTGATATTCTTTTTTGTTTTATTTTTTTGGAACACAAAAAAACGTGACAAATCGTCACGCCCAGATATCGGCAAACATTCATTTCATTGTTAATACACGATTTTCAGCGCTATCCCGCCAGTATGCTTCACGCTGGTACTTCCTTTCGCCTAAAATCCAATCATTTATTGCGCGTTGGAATTCTGTTGGACATCTATAAAGTAGCTTTCCTACAATCTGAGCGTGACAAATTGTGACGATTTGAAGGAGTCTATTTGAAAAAGTCTTCTTGCTTACAGCGTAAAATTTCTGCTAGAACCGCTGCTTTCTCAGCCGTTAATCGAACCATCCCCTTCTCTAAATTAGAGTATCCAGAACTGTACTTATAGCCAAGCTTCCTTGAAATAAACGCTTGCGAAATACCTAGAGACTCTCTTCTCTTTCTCACTTTCGCCCAATTGATTTTCTTGTCTGCAGTTGCTTTCATATGAATCGCTCCATTCTACTCAATTTGTGTTTATAAAACAATAATATCAACTCTAATGGTTTATGTCAAACGCATATGATTCAATTCGTGTAACAAAATAGCTGTATTGTGTAAATTATGATATAATAACTTCTAAAAGGAGTGATTAAGATGCCAAAGTTAAGCCATCGATTAACCATTTTAAGAGAACAAAAAGGCTGGTCAAAGGCAGAGACAGCAAGGCGGCTCGGTCTAAATGCAACATCAACATACGGTAATTGGGAGTACGGCATTCGCGAGCCCGACATCGACATGTTGCGCCATATTTCTATGATTTTTGATGTTTCTGTTGATTATCTTGTTGGTCAAAAAGAGGATTCTGATTACAAACCGAGTGAGGTTGAAAAGCATCCAGATATCGCAAAAAAGCTCGAACAAATTAGGCAACATCTCCGTTTTGAAGACAATATATACCTAGATGGTAAGCCACTGAATCCCGAAGTTATTAAATTTATTAATGATACGATTTTATTCCTGTTGAAGCAGGCGAAAAACCTCAACAAAGCGTTTTAACAAAGCCATTAATCTTCGTTTTTCTATATATATTAAGTTTTAACCGATTCGTTTTGTGGAAAGAAGGTAGAGACTATAATAAATAAAGGGAGGCGACTCACTTGTCACATTGGTATTTCAAAAAAAATGACAAGACAATTGGTCCACTAACAGAATATGAACTTAGAACACTTTACAAAAGAAAGGAATTAACTGCCGAGACAAATGTACGGCAAGAAAAAGACGGAGCGTGGTTACTATTAAAAGATACATCTATCTTCCGAACTATTCACGATGCAACAAAAGAACCTAAACAACCAACAAATCAAAACCACAACTCGCACAAAAAAACAGGCGCACAGCATTTAGGTTTAGGCGATATTTTTGCTGATGTTTTTAAAAAGCATTCAAAATCGGACAGCGAAAAAGTATTTATTGCAGGAACCACTTATACGACACCGAAAGAAGCAGACATAGCATCTTCATGGACGAGACCGTTTCTATTCTCTCGTGTGTTTTTCGCACTAGCCATTACTTATTTACTTTTGTTTGCTTGTACTTACTTCTTTTCCAACTCGAATACGATTCCTGGTCTAATGGTCATCGGATCGTTCACAATGCCCTTTTCAGTGCTCGTTCTATTTTTCGAAATCAATGCTCCGCGGAATATTAGTTTTTTTGATGTACTGAAAATGTTCTTTATTGGTGGAGTTGCGGCGCTTGTTGCTACGCTAATCTTGTATGATCTGATTCCAGTTGGCAAACTTAATTACTTTAATGCTTTCTTAGTTGGGATTATTGAAGAAACTGGAAAAATGGTCATTGTCGCCCTTTTCATCGTAGCATTAAAACCGAAATATATTTTAAATGGCTTGCTAATTGGTGCAGCTGTGGGAGCTGGGTTTGCCGCTTTTGAATCGCTCGGTTATGCGTTTAACTACAGCATTGAAGCAGCAGCAGTTTTCAAAAACCTCCAATTTGCAGGTGATACAATGCTAAATATTATCTTCTCTCGTGGATGGCAGTCAGTTGGCGGGCATGTCGTTTGGGCCGCTATTTCTGGAGCAGCATTAATGATTGCAAAAGGAACCGATCCAAAACTTCAAATACGCCACATATTCACTGGTTCATTTCTTAGCCTGTTCATCATTCCAATCGGTCTACATTTCGTCTGGGATTGCCCTTGGAACCCACTGCCACAAATCGCTTTCAAACAAATCCTACTTATCATTGTGGCTTGGATCGTTATCTTCTCACTTATCAACAAAGGTTTACGTCAAATTTCAGAAAAAAAACCTACAAAAGCGTAAATTCACGACCTGTTCTATCTTTTTTGATAGAATGGGTTTTTTTGTACGCTAAAATAGTGTACAATGAATGAAATATAATTTGACTTAAAAAGGAGATTACTATATGCGTACAACTTTAAAAAACTGCCAGCGCATTGTCATAAAAGTCGGAACTAGTACGCTCATGTACCCGAATGGGAATGTAAATTTACGAACTATTGAAAAATTAGCGATGGTTCTTAGCGACCTGTGTAATGAAGGGAAAGAAGTTGTGCTCGTTTCTTCTGGCGCAATCGGTGTTGGTTGTCACAAACTACAATTGGCAACCCGCCCTACTACGATTCCTGAACAACAAGCAATTGCAGCGGTTGGTCAAAGCGAATTGATGCATATTTATAGTAAATTTTTTGGAGAGTACGGCCATACAGTTGGTCAAGTTTTGCTGACACGTGATGTCATTGATTATCCCGTCAGTCGCAAAAACGTTATTAATACGTTCAACAAGCTATTAGAAAACGAGATTGTCCCGATTGTCAATGAGAATGATACGGTTGCAATTGAAGAAATCGAACATCTTACAAAATTTGGCGATAATGATCGCTTATCTGCAATTGTTGCTGAGGTTATCCAAGCTGATTTGTTGATTATGTTGTCTGACATCGATGGTTTTTATGATAGTAATCCTAATGAAAACCCAGATTCTACAATGTTCACAGAAGTGAATCAGATTACACCGGAATTGTTGGCTTTAGCTGGCGGAAAAGGCTCTGAATTTGGTACTGGTGGCATGTTAACTAAACTCAATGCTGCTGAAAGAGTTTTGAAAAATGGCGGGAAAATGGTACTAACAAACGGGAATAATCCTAGCACTATTTTTGATATTATGAATGGCGACTTGGTTGGAACATTGTTTGCCACGAACAATCTCGTGAAGGAGGAGAATACACGATGAGTGAACTGACTTTGAAAGGACAACAAGCAAAAGCAGCAGCATTAATCTTGTCACAAGCAAAAACAAAAGCAAAAAACGAGGCTCTTCAGGCGCTATCCGTTTCTCTAATCGCTAACACAACGATGATTTTAGAAGCGAATGAGAAAGATTTAGCCACTGCTTCTGAGAACGGTATTCGTGATGCAATGCTCGATCGATTGCGCTTGACACCTGAGCGAATTGTGGATATTGCAGAAGGCGTAAAACAGGTAGCGACTCTTGCTGACCCAATTGGTGAAGTGACGCATATGTGGAAAAACGAAGCTGAGTTGACAATCGGCAAACAGCGTGTCCCACTGGGCGTCATCGGTATTATTTATGAATCTCGGCCGAATGTCACAGTGGATGCCGCTGTTCTTTGCTTTAAAACAGGTAATGCAACTATTCTCCGTGGCGGAAGTGAGGCCTTTCATTCCAATCTTGCCCTTGTGCGCGTGATTCGCGACTCCCTAGCAAGTTCTGGATTTCCTGCAGACGCTGTACAGATTGTAGAAGATACATCACGAGAGACAGCACAACAATTGATGACACTAAATGCTTATCTCGATGTGCTCATTCCACGCGGTAGCGCCCGTTTAATCAAAACTGTTCTGGAAAAGGCCACCGTTCCTGTAATCGAAACGGGAACAGGTAATTGTCATGTATACATTGATAGTGAAGCGCAGCAGGGCATGGCTACAAAAATCATCGTAAACGCAAAAGCAAGTCGTCCATCTGTTTGTAATGCCGCTGAAACGCTACTTATCCACGAAGCTGTAGCTCACGAATTTTTACCATCAATTATTGCCCAACTGCGTGCAGAGAATGTCGAAATTCGCGGCGATGAGGTTGTCGCTTCCATTGTTTCTGATGTAATTCTAGCGACTGAATTAGACTGGGAAACAGAATATGCCGATTATATTTTAGCAATTAAGGTCGTTTCTGGCACAGATGCTGCGATTGCTCACATTAACAAATATGGCACCAAACATTCCGAAGCCATTGTTACGGACAACTATTTCACGAGTCAAAAATTCTTACAGCAAGTCGATGCTGCTGCTGTTTATATCAATGCCTCCACTCGCTTCACTGATGGCTTTGAATTCGGCTTCGGTGCAGAAATAGGCATTAGCACTCAAAAATTACATGCTCGCGGTCCGATGGGATTAAACGAGTTGACATCTACAAAATATATTATTTACGGAGAAGGCCAAATTCGAGAATAGAAAAAAACAGCGAATCAACAATGCGATTGATATGCTCCCTATTAAATAGATTTGGAATTTTTGTTTTATCCATTGTCTACTTTATAGGGAGCATATCAGATTACCAGTTGATTTGCTGTTTTCTGTTTTTCACACATATTTTCTATACCAAAAAGCAACATCTTCAAAAACTTGTTCTTTATTGATTTCATTCGTTAGTTCATGTCGTGCATCCTCATAAATTTTTAAAGTCACATCCTCCACACCAGCTTTTTCAAATTTCACTGCTAGTTTAGGTACATCTTTTCCAAGGTGACCTACCGGATCTTTACTTCCTGAAATAAGTAACAGTGGTAGGTTTTTTGGTGTTTTCGAGATAGTATCTGGATTTTGTGATCGTTCAACGCCTAAAAGTAAACTATGATAAAATCCTAGAGAACCAACGACTTGTCCGCCGAACGGGTCTTCCATATATGCTTCGTGTACTGCTCTATCTCTAGAAAGCCAGCTAAATGGATGTTTTTCTGCAATGAACTCCCGATTAAAGCCATAAAACGATAATTTATGCAGAATTTTGCTACGTTTAGTTTCATTTTGTTTTGCGCGAAGCTTAGCGTAAAATAGTCCGGATTTCAACAGAGGATCTGGTTGCAAACCACTACCTGCTAAAACCGCCGCATCTACTTTGTACTGTGTGATAAGAACACGCGTGACAAAGCTTCCCATACTATGCCCAAAGAGGAGGTGCGGCAGATTTGGGTATCGCGCTTTGATGAATGTTGCGACTATTTCTTCATCTGACACCATCGCTTCAAAGCCATCCGGAAAAGGCAAATGACCGAGCTTAGAGGAATCTTCTGCACTCTTACCGAAACCGCGATGATCATCCGCTACCACTATGAACCCTTGTTTATTTAAATACGTCGCAAATTGGCTGTACCTCGCACCATGCTCTGCCATTCCATGAATAATTTGAACAATACCAACTGGTGCTGTCACTTGCTCCCAAATATGTACGTGCAACGCTAATTGGTCGTGTGTTTCTATCTTTACCTCTGTATGCATTGTATCCCTCCTATTATCACATAATTCCATTATACATGAGACTTTATTTAATTCCTAAATATGCTACTTATTTCGCACAATTTTTAACACTTTCAAACTTGTTCATATAATCACAACATGTTAAAATAAAGACATGAAGGAGATGTTAACATGACAAAAGAAATCGCGCATTTACAAATGTTTGATTATGTTTTGAAGAAATATGCTGATAAGGAGCTTTTTGCTAATACACGCATGGTCGTGGAGATGGACGGAAAGCTTTGGACCGGTGATTTTCTGATTTTAGATGATTGTCATATTCTTGAGATTGACTGGGAAGATAATGGTTATACACAGATTGAGCTGACTCGCGAATCCATTAATAGTGCGTTTGATGAAGCGATTAAAGTTTCAAATGTGAATGTCAGTCAGAATCGGATTGATGCCAAAATTGCGTCATTGAAGCAGCCTGAAATACTGTATCAAGAAATTACTCGCTTTATTAGTACGGTTGATAATACAAAGACCAACCTAAAACCAATCCTATATAATGCATATTGTCTTGATACACGTGTAAAACTGCCTTTCTTAGATATTTCAAATAAAGACATACTTTTGGTATCATTAACAGCATAATAAGTGCGAGCGGTGGTTTTTTATTACTACTGCTTTTTTTTATTACAATTTTGTCACTTCAAGAGCCTATTTTGTCATGTGAATCGATGGTTTAGGGTTATTTCTATTGGTAAGCTATTCTAGGATAGGAGTGATTCCATTGATGAATTGGTGTAGGTTTTTTCTAGTTTTGTATGTTATGTATATATTTTTGATTTTGGATGGCTATTATTTTTTAGTGCTGAATGTTTCATTAGCCTACATCCCTCTTGAATTAGCAGTGTTAGTTTATCGAAAAGAAAGGAAAGCATATATTTTTTGGCCCATTGCATTTGTATGGTTACTATTTTTCCCGAATTCGCCGTATTTGTTAACGGACTTTTTCCACTTAGAGAATTTGCACATTAACGCAGCAGGGGTTGGCGTGTTTTCGAATAATCCCTACATTTGGGAACGATTCACCGTGATGACAGTAGGCGTTTGCTTCGGTTTGTATACGGGGTTTGTTTCGTTGAAATGGATGTTGGACGAGTGCTTGCTTCGTTTTAAAACGACGAATAATGTGGTTTATTGGGCTACATTTGTGTGTATTTCCGTATTGTCTGGGTATGCGATTTACTTGGGACGATTTGCGCGACTGCACTCTGTTCATCTGTTCACCGACCCACTTCATTCCATACAGCAAATGATAGCTGTGTTTTCATATCAGATGGTGTATTTTATTGCTTGTTTCATGGTAATTCAGACGCTTGTCTATCTTATATTTTTAAAATTCCCTAACAAAAAAGATTAGCGAAGTAACTTCGCTAATCTTTTTAATTGATCATCGGGTGTGGATTTGCACCACACAAACTCTTATTTAAAGCTTATCTTGTTTAAATGTACTTTATAATGTTGCTTTGCTTCGAAGTTCTTTGCAACTAAATGCGTCTACCTATTCCGCCACCGATAATGTTATTTTGAACAACGGCATTAATGATAGCACGAATTCGAGAATAATGCAAGGTTTTAATGATAATTTCTCAAAAAATGAGTCGAAGCAACGCCATCATCACCACGCCTAGAATCACTGTCCAAAGCAAGCTACGTGTGAGCAGTGCAATGATTAGAGTTCCTATAACCGCGATTAGTTCTAGCCAATGAACTTGAAATCCTTGGACACCATTTGATATGAAACTTTCGATAACTAGTGCGCTGAAAATACATAGCGGGATGTAGCCTAGCCATTTGAGAACTGACTCAGAAATCTGCATATTCCGCATAACGAGGAATGGTAGCATTCTAGGAATTGCTGTTACGAGGCAACAACCTACCAGTATAAGAATAAATCCGTAACTAATGCTCAACGGTCAGTCACCACCCCAATAGTAGCAACAATTAGCGTTGATAAAACAACAGCAACGTTTGTGGACACAACGAAAGATAAGCCTATCATAAAGATAATCATATACAGAATTAAGAATAAAATATGACGTAGCTTTAATTTTGGTACGCTTTGCAACTGAAATACAAAGAGTGCCACGAACATCGCTGTGAGTGCAAAATCAAGACCAAATACAGTTGGGTTTGGTATTAATTTACCAACGAGCCCACCTAATGCACAGGAGGCAATCCAAACAAGATAAGCTGTTATATTTAAGCCATTCATCCAGGATGCATAAATGGGCTCTTTTTTCGCCAGCTTCATCGCAGCAACACCAAAAGATTCATCTGTAACAAGAAGACTAATTCCGATATTTTTGAGCATCGAATCTTTCTGAAAATGTGGTGCCAATGTCGCACCTAATAAAAAG
Source organism: Listeria rocourtiae subsp. hofi (assembly GCF_963575615.1). Lineage (NCBI taxonomy): Bacteria > Bacillati > Bacillota > Bacilli > Caryophanales > Listeriaceae > Paenilisteria > Paenilisteria rocourtiae. The sequence goes on from NZ_CAUYTL010000022.1 coordinate 49,767, forward strand.
TGGCGAAAGTTAACGATAAAAGTGGTAACAATAATCGCTAGCGTCGTACTGTTCGTTAAAAGCATCGCACAAATAATGAACTGTGCTGCTCCTGCATATATAAAGATGGCTAGTAGTGTAACTTCTATTACACTTAATTTGGCTGCCACACCAGCAACACCCGCTGCAATACCAATGCTTATGTATCCTAGTAACGTTGGAATACAATCTTTTACGCCTTGTCTAAAGGTAATATTCCTCACTTGTTCTGACACCTGTTACACCCCTTTCTTCTTCAACTATTATCCTATCAAAATTTAGTATCTATGGCTAGATATTCTTGACATTTTAGTAATCACGTTTTATACTATTCACAAAAATGACTCTAAAGTCAAATTATGACTTAATGTTTAAAGGTGGCCTCTAAATGAATTGGAAGGAAAAACAAAAGTACGACCGAGAACAACTTATACTAGCGCAGGCAGAAAATATGTTGTTTCAAAATGTGGATAGCCAATTAAATATGGATGAACTCGCGCTTGCTGTTGGTATTTCAAAGGGAACACTTTACAATCATTTTTCGAATAAGGATGCGATTATCGCGCGGATTATGGAAAGGAATGCATACCATTTTTTGCAGATGATGCGGGAGACGATGATTAATGTGGATGATAGTATGATGAAATTGAAAACATTGATTCGCACGATTATTCGAAACCCCTATTTTATCTTTGTTTTGCAGAATAAACCTGATATGACCGAAACAACAGAACTTGTGAAGATTTTTGAGCAGATAACGGAGGAGCTTGGCGCTCTATTTACGCATTTACAAGAGCAGAAATTGCTCCATGCTATTTACCCTACGCCTTTTTTAGTTGCGTATTTTATTCATTTATTTGATCCTGCTATCTTCGCCCATTTATTGAAAGAAGGTGTCCTAGAAGATCAGATTGTTACTTTAACAGAGCGATTTTTCTTCCAAGGAGTCCAAAAGGAGATGTAACAAATGAACGCTTTTATAACAAATGCTGATTATCATTTTATTGTAAAACAAGCTACAAATGCTTTCTACGGTGCACAAAATACAAACGATGAAGGTGTTAAGAATGCCTTACGTTTTTCGTGTATTGATAAGGCTCAGGCGATTTTTGAAGAACTGGAGGTGGAGCAGGAGCAACTAATCGGTGAAATCTTCCATATTCATTCAGAGGAAGAACTCGAAGCTTTTGGTGCAAAATTACAAGAATTCCTGATTCCTTTTCCTCTTGTGACTGATGCTACAATTAAAAAACTGTTCCCGAAAGTGAAAAAACTGAAGCTCCCTACCCTATCTGATGAAGAAATAAAACGGCTTGTGTTTCTTGGCTGGAATGATACGAGCGCTCAGAAAAAATTTATTATCGCTAAACATGATGGAAAATTAACTGGCATTCAAGGCAATTTCACCCCTACTTCTAAAAAAGGAATCTGTGCATTTTGCCATCAAAATGAGCGTGTAGGCCTGTTTAAAGCAGATATTAAAACAAAGGGAAGTACAGATAATTTTCGCGCGATTGGCCAGTATATTTGTGCAGATAGCCTCGTTTGTAGTAGTAATGTTCAGAGCACGAACCGCCTAGACGCTTTTATTCATGAATTGAAATCTTGATTTTCGGGTATATTAATAGGTGTAAATCAATATACGAGGAGGTATAGAACATGACTGCCCAACCAAATATGCTGTTTGTCAATTTGGCGGTTAAGGATTTAGATAAGTCCATCGAATTCTTTACGGCACTTGGATTTAAGTTCAATCCACAATTCACCAATGAAGATGCTACATGTATGATTATTAATGAAGGTGCATTTCTGATGTTACTAACCGAGAAATTTTTCCAAGGATTTACTAAGAAAAAAATTGCTGATTCACGTACAACAACAGAAGCAATCACCTCAATTTCAGTCAATAGTCGCGAAGAAGTAGACCAATTCGTAAAAAAAGCGCTTGCTGCAGGCGGAACCGAGTCGAATGAGTTTATGGATGAAGGATTTATGTATAGTTGGAGTTTCCAAGACCTGGACGGACATTTGTGGGAAGTATTTTATATGGATTCAAGTACGATTAATAGTTGAACAAAAGAAGATAGCGCCTGAGCATAATCTGGCGCTATCTTCTTCGCATCTATTCCTTTACGTAATCGCTATAACCCTGCAGAATAAACGGCATGATTGTATCGTGAAATGCCTTTAGTTCGTTTAAATAATAGTTAATTTCTTGATTAGTAACTTCCATGGCACCTTCTTGTTTCCGCTTCATTAAAAAGGCCCCCATTGCCGCCTCAAAAGAATCACGATTTCGCAACGCATCTTCTTTCTTGAGCCCATTTTGCGCTTCCGCTTTCCCAAGATTATAATAATCTAGTTGAGAATAACCACCACCACTAATGGCCCTTAAACCGCTAGAGACAGTTCTGACAATTGTAGTCCGATATAGTTGCATAAATTCCAGGTGCTCTTGCAAAACTTGGTCGTTCATGCCTGTACTGTAATAATTATCAAACCAAAATTCGGCAAAACGAAAAATTTCCTTCGAAAAAAGCCTCGTAATCTCATTAGATATCAATTTTTCTTGCATTTTATAGTCCACCTTCTGGTTATAAGACATACTTTAATTGTACGTTTATTTTTAATCAGATGCAACGTTTTTTGTAACATATGTTATTAAAATAAGTCTATTATGTGAACTGATAAACTTTCTCCAATTTTACTAATTAGCGATATACGCTTCTAAAAAAATTTATGCATATTTTTTAATTTAGGTATTGGCAAACGAAAAAAATCATGATACAATAAGTCTTGTGTTTACGGAGGAATACCCAAGTTTGGCTGAAGGGATCGGTCTTGAAAACCGACAGGCGGGTAAGACCGCGCGGGGGTTCGAAT
>NZ_CAUYTL010000023.1:0-52284 GCF_963575615.1 Listeria rocourtiae subsp. hofi
GCTATTTTGGGTTTCACTCGTTTCCGTTTACGAGGGCTTCCAAAAGTAGCGACCGAAGCCAACCTCTATTTCATGGCCAATAATATGCGAAAACTGGCACGCCTCGCGTGCCTAAATGGAAAAAATACGTATCCAAAATCTGCATTTAGATTTTGGATACGTATTTTTCTAGGTCAGAGAACCTTTTGTCTCAGACTCGTATTTTTCCATTTAGGTACGCTAGGCGTGCCAGTCTTCACATCCATAAACTTTAAAATCACGCACACCGGTATGCTCACTGCTGAAACTGGGCCTTTCGCTGATTTGGACAAATAAAAAAATCATCTCTAATTCATAGTACAGTATCGATCATTAAAACATACGGTTCAAAATTGGTTAGTTTGCTTTTCTTTCTTTCTTTCTTTTGTTGCTATAATGGAGTAGAAAATAGCATGTCCATCTGGGCACCCAAACACTCTAGCTGCGGTAACAGCTAGGGTGTTTGTTTGAGGTTAGGATTAGGTGCCAAAAAAGGTAGAAGAGAGAGGACATGTATTTAGAAAGATATAAGCGGTATCAAGAAGTGATAGCCGAATTAAAGAATCTAGAAATGTCTTATGGACTTTTTTATGACAAAGGAATTGGGTAAAAATCGATAAACTGATAAAACTAATTAGGGCACAAGGGTACTACCTTTGCCAAAATAAAACTGAAGAAGGAAAATGTGGGCACTGGATAGGCATATGGTTCAATAATATAATCGAGAAAAGGCAACGTATCTTGCAAGTATACGCCACTTTCGCTGTTATTATTGAAATTGCACCTGTTACAAGGTAAAAGGTTACGCGCGGGCAAAGGGGCTCATTGAAATCGCCACACTGTTCTTTTTTACGGATATCTTTTATGTTGCATCAAGAGTAATCTCCAATTTTTTCAAAAAAATCGAAAAATGTTTATATAAGTTATCGAGCTCTAAATATTCAAGAATGGACATATTTTTCTCAATAACTTCACATGCATTTCCTTTTTCTCCAAGCTTAATGCACGCAATAGCATAGTTTAATTTTGAACAAACCATCTCATAGATTAGGGAAAATTTCTTTGCTTCTTTGATAGCTCTCTTAGAAAAATTTTTAGCGGCTTGAAAATTACCATGCTCTAAACAAAGCGTAGATAAGTTTGTATAAATGCACTGTTTGATATGTTGAAATTCTAAAAAAGGTTTGTTAGTTTCTAATCTTTTCAGTGATGTACGTGAAAACAATAAGGCTTCCTCTAATGTCAATGAGTAAATAATGTTATTAAATAATTTAAGCTCATAGAGATACCAGTTCTCCATTTTGAATAAATAATCCTTAATGGGTGACATAAACTCAATTATATCCTGATTAATAGTAAGATCAGTATTATACGCAATTAATGCTCTACAAATTAGCATATAGTGATAATAGGAGATGTTACCCGTTTGTTCATATAAATTATTTGCTTCATCTGCTAAGGAATATAATTGCTCATTATTTTTTAGACTTGCTGCTTGGCTAATCTGAGAGTGAATTTTCCCAGTGAATAGGATTTTTTGATGGTTTTGGATATAGAGAAATTCTTCAAAATTAACATTCAATCTATCAATAAGCAAGAAAAATTTATCATAAGATGGGAAATAGTTATTATTTTCAACTTGCGATAAATGATTCCTAGCCATAATACCTTCTGATAACTGAGCTTGTGTTAGGTTTTTATCTCTACGAATTTTTTTAATTGTTTCGCCAAATTTCATAGTTGTCCCTCCAGTAAATGTATTTGTATAGAAATAGGTAACACAATAACAATTTGTAGCTGTAAACGGTTACTATAAATGTATAGATAGTTTTTATGTATTATTTAAATATTATACTAATTATTAAGAATAATATCAAATGTATATTAAGTTATTGTATTTATGTACATGTGGATGAAGGCAGTAAAAATAATGTTGAGGATAATATTATTGTTGTTAATGTATCAAATCGTGCAGGACTTGTAATGGGCTCAACTTATGTACCAGCAAGGCTTATCATAGCAGCATGTGGGCTAGCTGGTTTGGCAATGAGTAATATGAAACATAGTATTTGGTTTGATTATAATTACTCTATAAGTGTATTATGTGGTAAGGCAGGAAAACAATAGTTGTGATTAGGAGTCTGTAGTTATGAAAAAGATTATAGATGATGTATTTGTAGCCTTTGGGATGGTATTTTTAGTTTTAATAGTGGCATCTTATTTTATCGATATTAGCGATTTTGTGTATAATGGCAGAACGTATATGCTAGTTCTTTTTATAGTTGCTGTCATTGGAAGATACATCAGGTTTAGGCTAAGTGTCAAGGGTGAGAATACATGAATATTTGTAGTTTTAAAGGTACAGAAAGCAAAGCAGAAGATCTTAAATTGACAAGGAACGCCTCTCTTTCAAAATGTTAAGGCTTAATTATTATGTCATTAATAAAAAACGGTGATTACAAGCTTAAAAACTTGCGAATCACCGTTTTTATATAGGTATGGATGAATACTCCTGATGCTAGGTAGCGTTTACCAAAGAATTAATTAAGCATCCATTACAATATCAAATTTCCTTAAAAAATTGGAAAAATGCTCATGTAAGCTATCAAACTCTAAATATTCTAGAATAAGCATATTCTTCTTAATGATTTCATATGAGTTTTTATCTTCGTCAAGTTTAATACAGGCAATGGCATGATTTAACTCCGAACAAATTTTTTCATAGATAAGTCTATAATTTTTCGCAGTATCTACAGCAGTCTTAGCAAAAGATTTTGCAGTTGTGAAATCTTCGTGCTCTAAGCAAAGTGTAGATAAATTTAAGTAAAGATGCTGTTCTGTATGTTGATATTCCATGAAACAACGGAAACTGTGCAATCGCTTAAATGCTTTTCGAGAGAAGAAAACAGCCTCTTCGACATTTAACGAAAAAATAATGTTAGAGAATAATTTTAATTCGTAGATGTACCAAGTGTCCATATCCATCAAATATTTTTTGATAGGTTCGACATAATGAATCATCTCTTTAGTAATTGAGCTACCCTTGTTATATTCAACTACTGCTTTACATACTAAACTATAGTGATAGTAGCATATGTTAGCTGTATCTTTATAAAGTCTATCTGCATCTAAAGAGAGTAGTTTTAGCTGTTCGGAATCATTGAGGCTGGCTGATTCGTATACATTGACTCTAAATTGCTGTTTATCGTGAGGTTGCAAGTTATTTTGAACGAATAAAAATTCCTCAAAAGTAATATTTAATCTGTCTAAAAGCATGAAAACACGATCATAGGATGGAAAATAATTGCTGTTTTCAACTTGAGATAAATGATTTCTGGCTAGTATACCTTCTGATAATTGTGTTTGAGTTAGGTTCTTATCTGTGCGTATTTGTTTGATAGTTTCCCCAAAGTTCATAGTTTTGACCTCCATAAAAAAATTTGATAGATATAAATAACATAAGAACTATTTGACATGCAAAGCTATTAATATAAAAGTATAGATTAGGTATCATCTTAATATTTAACAATTTATAATCATCTATTATACTAAATATTAAGAATAATATCAATTTTATATAATGATTATATAAAATGAAAATCTAAATTTATTACAATGAGAGGTGAATGCAGTGAGATGGGAGCATATTTCCTTGGCCTGTTTCGACTTATTAAATGATTTTTATACTCAGGTATTGCGGACAAGAACTATGTAAAGATGAATTATTGTAAGGCATAAAATCTGGGAGAAAAGAAAGCTAATAAAACACTAAAGGGAGAGTTGTTTATGTCAACGAAAAAGAAGTTAGCTACTGTGGCAATTGCTTCAACTATGTTTTTGGGAACATTAGCACCAATAAGTGCCCAAAATGTTTTTGCAAGTGATCTGGAAGAAAATTTTGTTACTGAAAAGGGGCAAGTTGGGACAGAAATACATTATGAGAACGCTATAGATGGAGAGGAAGTTTTTGAAGAGAGTGGGCCATCAATTACTCCATTTTATGTGCCATACGATGAAACTGTGTATATGCCATCAACTAAAGCTACAGGTACCAAAATTAGTTATACTGCAGAAGTCACTAATAACAGTGCGTCTGCAGATACAGTATCACGCTCAGTATCACGTGAAAAATTTGTTAAAGCCGGAGTTTCGACATCAGCAGAATTTGGTATTTTGACAGCAAAAGTAGGAGTAAAAGCTGAAGGTAGTTTTGGTAAAACATCTAAGGTGACCGTTACTTATGCGTGGTCAATTCCAGCTAGGACCAAAACAACGATTAAATATGGATCAAAAACCTACGCGACAACAGGTTACATGGCTAGATATAGCAGAGGTAATCTTACAAGTAAGACATATGTGAGCTCTAGCTATTCTACAGCCGAGTATTCAAATAAGACTTCAAAAGGATTGTAAGCTTTGAGATATTTAATGATTGGGTTACTTTCAATCTTCTTGGTGTTCACTATTTCGGGATGCAAGTCATCTGATGAAATGAAACCAGATGGGAAAGCACAGCCAAACGATGTAGTGGATATAGAGGATAAGCAATATACTTCTATCGAGGACTATCAAAAAGAAATACCGACAAACATGAAAATGAATAAACCTGTATTTAAGCTAGTGAGTGATAACCTTGAAGTCAGTTTTGAAGTAAAGTATACAGAGGAATTAGACACGAAGCTTCGTAATACAAAGCAACCGTCATACTATAGTGTTATTGAAGCGGAGGGTAATGATAAATTTGATAATCTACTAGATAAGGATAACCCACCAATCTATTCTAATCGCTTAGTTTCTCTGGAAATGGGTAACTTTGGATATAAGTATAAAATAGTGCTTCCACTAAAAGGAAAACCCACAGATACAGAGAAAAAAGAATTATTGAACGGTTCTAATTTCGCCTTAATCTTCATGAATCAGGACAAAGAGACGACAAATGTTTTTCATGTGTTAGATGTTGGAATGGTGTAATAGCTAGTTAAATACAAAGAATTATAACAAGTATATGAAACAATAGATATAAACAAGTATTTATGATTTTAAGTTGTAAAAATATATAGTATTTGAAGTAGAGCCCGTGAGATACTTGAGCACATCACGGGCTCTGCTTCATTTTTCTGGAAGGAAACTGTATAAATTCAATTTGTTATATCGATATTAAACTTCTTCAAAAAGCTCGAAAAATGAGCATGCAAGCTATCAAACTCTAAGTATTCGATAATAAGCATATTTTTCTTTATAACTTCGTATGCGTCTACACTTTCGCCAAGGTTAATACTAGCAATTGCGTGGTTTAACTCAGAGCATATCTTTTCATAAACTAATGTGTAGTTTTTTGCTTTCTCAATCGCTGTCTCAGCAAAATTTTTAGCAACTTGAAAATCGCCATGTTCTAAGCAGAGTGTAGATAAATTCGTATAAATATTTTGCTCAATATGTTGAAATTCTAAAAAATATTGGAAGTTGCCCAGTCGTCTCAAAGATGTACGTGAGAATAATAAGGCCTCTTCTACTGTCAGGGAATAGATAATGTTATTAAATAATTTTAGTTCATATAGATACCAGTTGTCCATTCCAAATAAGTATTCTTTGATTGGTGTAACAAATTCAATCATTTCATCATTAACACTATGGCTGATGCTATAGGATATTAATGCTTTGCAGATTAACATGTAGTGATAGTATGTGATGTTTTCTGTTTTGTCATACAAGTCCTTTGCTGTAATCGCTAAATTTTTAAGTTTTTCGGTATCATTCATGTTGGCAGCTTCACTAATTTCCATTCGTATCTGTTGATTGAAAAGCATCTTTTGATCATTTTGGACGAATAAAAACTCCTCAAAGACAATGTTTAATTTATTAAGGAGTAAGAAAAATTTGTCGTATGAAGGATAGTAGTTATTTGTTTCAATTTGAGAAAGATGTGAACGGGTGAGAATACCGTCAGATAGTTCTTTTTGGGTAAAATTCTTATCTTTTCTAATTTTCTTAATGGTTGCTCCAAAATTCAAGATAGCGCCTCCAAACGTATAGTTTATTTGATGGAAATAAGGAACAGAAACAACAAAATTACATGTCTTAGCTATATTATGATAGTATCACAGATAGATGACAGAGGAGTGAGAGACACTTATATGGAAACTTTGATATGGATAATAGTGGGGTAACAGAAAAATGTGACTTATACAGAATTGAAATGTTTAATTAAAATTCGAGTGATAAATAAGACTTAAACCCATTATATAACATCAACACTTACTTCGGCTAGCACTTAAGTAAAATAAAAATGATATGTTTGGGTCTTATTTGTAAATAAAGAGAAATTCACTAATTTATTGAGATGAATAGGATAGGGTTTCGCGAAGAGGATTCAGGTAAGTTCCTATGTTACATGGTGAACTTACTATGGGTTCTTTTTGATACATATGATACTAAAGGGGAAAGGTGCATATGTGGGGGAGTTTGTTAGGGGCATTGTTGGACTTAGTTGCTACGGCTATTGTTTTAGCTGGACAATTTGTTTGTTGGTTGGTATTATTTATTAAATATCAGATTCGGAGACCACATCAATGTAGGAAATAAGAAGGGATAAAATATTGAAGGGGTGGAGTGCATGTCTAATTTGATGAATTTGTTTACGGGGTCTGTGGTTGCTCACGAAATAAAGATAGAGAATAAGACGAGGCATACGATTTTTGATACTTATTTAGTTAGCGGGAACCAAAGTAAAAAGGGGCACGATTTCAAAATTGGCGAGAAGCGGAGTTTGTATCTTCCGGCATCGAATTCGAATGTGTGTGAATTAAACTTTACGATTAGTGGCGAGGTTTACAGTTTTCCATTGCGTGAAAAAATAGATACGTGGAATCAGGCGCCGATTGTTGTGAATATTGTGACGGATGGGACTGCGAGCTTGGATGTGGAGACTTATCGGGAGCAGTTACAAGGGCCAAATGGCAAGCTGACTTGGAAGGATTCGAAAATTATTTGGGGAACATCGACGTTTTTCTTGATTTTCTTTATTATTTGGATTATGAATGTACTTTAGGAAGCTGAAACAGGATATCGACTGAGAATCGATTACTGCTTCGGCTTTTTTTGTGCGTTTTTTACGACTAAACAATAACAAACGAAAGTAAACGAAAATAAATGATTGACAAAGTTAGTAAATAAAAATATAATGGGGAGGTAATCAAGAAAGCGCTTTATAAAATGAGAAGGAGATGTTCTTATGTGTCAAGAAAGTACAGGTAATGTTGTGTTAGGCAAAGATATCCCTCAGAAAATGAAAGCTATTGTTGCGTATGCGCCAGGGGATTATCGCTTGGAAGAGGTTGCTGTTCCTGAGATTGGGCCTCATGAGATTTTGGTGAAGGTAGAGTCATGTGGGATTTGTGCAGGTGATTTGAAGGCATTTGATGGAGCTCCTAGTTTTTGGGGAGATGAGAAGCAGCCTGCATACATAAAAGCACCGATGATTCCGGGTCATGAATTTATTGGGCACGTCGTTGGTTATGGGGACCAAGTGACGGCATTTGAACTTGGCAATCGCGTTATCTCAGAGCAAATTGTACCGTGTTGGGATTGTCGTTTTTGTAAGCGCGGTCAATATTGGATGTGTGAAAAACACGATTTATACGGTTTCCAGAAGAATGTAAACGGTGGCATGGCGGAATATATGAAATTTACGAAAGAAGCGATTAATTATTTGGTTCCGGAAGATTTGCCGATTGAAAAAGCGATTTTGATAGAGCCTTATGCGTGTTCGTTCCATGCGGTGCAGCGTGCGAATATAAAATTGGGTGATGTGGTCGTGCTTGCTGGAGCGGGAACGCTTGGATTGGGCATGATTGGTGCGATTAAGAAATCTGGTCCACAGAAGTTGATTGTACTTGATTTATTTGAGGATCGTTTGGAGTTGGCGAAGAAATTTGGCGCAGATATGGTGCTTAACCCAGCGAAGGATGATGTTGTAAAGATTATTAAAGATTTGACGGATGGTTACGGTTGCGATATTTATATTGAAGCTACTGGCGCTCAGAAATCAGTGGAGCAAGGTTTGACATTGATTCGTAAATTAGGAACTTTTGTTGAATTTTCGGTGTTTAAGGAGCCAGTAACAGTAGATTGGAGCATAATTAGTGATCGCAAGGAATTGGACGTGTTGGGTTCACATTTGGGACCGTATTGCTATCCGCTTGTGATTGAAGGCATTCAAAATGGCGATTTACCAACAGAAGGCGTCGTAACGCATACATTGCCACTGGAGGATTTTAAGGCTGGTTTTGATTTGGTGAGAAGTGGGGCAGAGTCGCTGAAGGTTGTATTGAATCCGAACTTGTAATCGAAAGGGGAATGTGACATGAAAAGTTTAACAAACAGAATCGGTTTGCCGCCAAAATTAATGATGGGGTACGCGGGACTTGTTGTCTTCATGATGGGTGAGGGCTTAGAGCAGGGCTGGTTATCGCCGTATTTGATCAGCGGCGGGCTTTCGATTCAGCAGTCGGCTTTACTTTTTAGTATCTACGGTATTGCGGCGGCGCTTGCGGCTTGGTTTTCTGGGGTTTTATCGGAAATTTTTGGAGCGCAACGGGTGATGACGGTTGGTGTGATTCTCTTTATTATTGGTTCGGTTTTCTTCATTTCGGTGGGGCTTCCGAGTCATAATTTATACGTCATGTTGCCAACGTATGCGCTTCGTGGCTTCGGTTATCCGCTTTTTGCTTATTCGTTCCTCGTTTGGGTGGCGTATGAGGCGCCTACGGAGAAACTAGGTTCAGCGGTCGGGATTTTCTGGTTTTGCTATAGTGGTGGGCTTAATGTGCTGGGTGCATTGTATTCAAGCATTGCGCTACCTTACTTAGGAGAAATTACAACGTTGTGGAGTGCCCTTGTTTTCGTTGTTATTGGTGCCATAATCGCAATTGTCTTGAATCGTGAAAAAGTGGCGAAAAAGGCATCAGGAGAACGACCATCGCTCGGCTACTTGTTAAAGGGAATTACAATTGCTTTTGAAAAACCGAAAATTGGCATGGGTGGTATTGTTCGGACGATTAATACATCGGCGGCATATGGTTTCACGGTGTTTATGCCTCTATTCTTTATGGAAATTGGTTTTACACGCGGGGAATGGCTGCAAATTTATGCATGTCTTTGGTCGGTGAATATTATTTTTAACTTGCTGTTTGGTGTGATTAGTGACCGATTGGGATGGCGAAATACGGTTATGTGGTTCGGCGGAATGGGTTGCGCGACGTTTACGGTACTGTTTTATTACGTGCCACTTTGGTCTGGTGCGAACTTCTTGTTAACCATGGCTATTGCGGGTTGCTTCGGCGCTTGTTTGGCGGCGTATGTGCCACTTTCAGCGATTATGCCGACGCTTGCTCCTGAAAATAAGGGAGCGGCGATGTCGATTTTGAATTTGGGCGCAGGATTGAGCACGTTTTTAGGACCTGCTGTTGTGGGAATTTTTATTGGAAGTCTTGGTACGGTTGGAGTTATTTGGGTATTCGCGGGACTTTACGTTTTTAGTGCCTTTTTGATGAAATTCGTTACCTTACCGAAAAATCAGGATTTGGTGGTGCCGGCTGGCTCGCTGGATTAAATATATTGGAGTGTTGGAAAATGAAAATTGGAATTGGTGCGGATCATAATGCGTTTGAGATGAAGGAGGCGTTGCGTCATCATATAGAAGCTTCGGGAAATGAAGTCGTTGATTTCGGTTGCTTCTCGGAGGATGAGGTGGATTATCCAGATATCGCGTTTCAAGTCGCGACCGCGATTCAGGCCGGTAATGTGGAACGTGGCATCTTGGTTTGCGGCACAGGGATTGGTATGTCGATTGCGGCAAATAAAGTGCCTGGTATTCGTTCGGCACAGTGCCATGATGTGTATTCTGCAGAGCGCGCTCAATTGAGTAATGATGCGCAAATTATAACGCTTGGCGCAAAGGTAATCGGCGTGGAGTTGGCGAAGAAAATCGTGGATGCCTATCTTGATGTGGCATTTGCGGGCGGGCAGTCAAAACGAAAAATTGATCAAATTTCGAATCAGGAGAGAGCATATTTAGGGAGTGTGGAAGGATGAAGAAGTTAATCAATGACGCGGATTACGTAGTAGAGGAAATGATTGAAGGTTATGTAAAGGCGTTTCCGCAATATGTGAAGCGTTTGGAAAATCCTCGTGCGCTAGTGCGCCAGACGCTGGACGCTGATAAAGTTGGTATTTTAATTGGCGGTGGTTCAGGGCACGAGCCGGCTTTTATGGGTTACGTTGGTGCAGGGATGGCCGATGGTGTAGCAGTGGGCAATATTTTTGCATCGCCGCCGCCGGGTCCGATTGTAGCGGTGACAGAAGCGATAGACCAAGGTAAGGGCGTGGTATACGTTTATGGGAATTACGCTGGGGATATTATGAACTTCGGGATGGCCGCAGAGATGGCCGATTTGGAGCATGATATTGAGGTAGCATCGGTGGTCGTGACTGATGATGTTGCTTCTGCGCCTAAAAATGAAATAGGAAAACGGCGCGGTATCGCTGGGGAATTTTTCGTGACAAAAGTGGCGAGTGTGGCGGCGGCGCTAGGCCATGATTTGGCTGGTGTAACGCGGCTTGCGAACCGTGCGAATGACGTGACGCGGACGATGGGCGTTGGCCTATCACCGTGTTCATTACCGCAAACTGGTAAGCCTAGCTTTACATTGGCAGAAGATGAAATGGAAATCGGATTAGGCCATCACGGTGAGCCTGGGATTGAAAAAGGTAAGCTCGAGACAGCGGACAAAGTGGTGGATCGCCTCGTTTCGGCAATTTTGGAAGATATGCCGATTGAGTCAGGAGAAGAGGTTGCTGTGCTGATTAATGGGTTGGGTTCGACGACGCGGATGGAACTTTTGATTATGTTCCGGCGTGTGGAGCAAATTTTGAGTGAGCAGGGTATTCAGATTTATCGTTCGTTTGTCGGTGATTATAGTACGTCACTTGAGATGGGCGGCAGTTCAGTGACGCTTATAAAACTGGATGCGGAATTAAAGGAATGTATCGATTACCCAGCTGATTGCCCGATGTATGTTCAGAAATAAGGAGGCGTGATGAGTATGTATTATGCGGCGAATTTTCGCGATTTTTTAAATACGGTGACAGAAACAATGGAGCAAGAAAAAGATTATTTATGCGAATTAGATCGAAAACTGGGTGACGGCGATCATGGCGTTACGATGTCCATTGGGTGGCAGGCGATTAAGAAGGAGCTAGCCCAACAACAAGATGAGCTAGATTGTTCAAAATTAGCGATTTTAGCAGGAAAAACTTTTTTGGAAGCGGTTGGATCTTCGGTTGGGCCACTTTACGCGACTGGATTTTTACGTGGGGCAAAGGCGATTAAAGGTAAAGAAGCGCTCAATGACGCCGATTTAACAGCTTTTTGGCTAGCGTTTATGAGTGGTGTAAAAGAACGCGGGCAAGCTGAGGTTGGAGAGAAAACGATGATTGATACGCTAGAACCAGCGCGAATTGCTTTAGAAAACGCATTTGCAGAGTCTGGGAATTTTGAAGAAGCGTTTCGCGTAGCAGTCACAGCGGCAGAAGTTGGTATGATTTCAACGATTGATTTACTGTCCAAACGTGGCCGCTCTAGCAGACTAGGCGATCGCTCACTAGGCAATCAAGATCCAGGCGCGACATCCGCCCACCTCATTTTGACTAATTTTCTCGTGAGCTTACCAGAAAGTGTATTAGACTAATAATTGAAACGAGGAGTGACGAACATGTTCGATAAAAATTTTGCGTTAACAGATAAGGTTGCAGTTGTGACTGGCGGTGCCAGCGGGATTGGGCGGGCAATTGTGGAACTGTTCGCTGAAAAAGGTGCGAAGATTGTACTTGTTGATATTAAAGAAGACGTAGCCGAAATCGCGCAAAAAATCGGCGGTACACGAGCGTTAGGCATCCGAGCTGATATTACAAAAAAAGAAACCGTAGAAAGTGCGATGGCAAGCGTCTTAGAGCATTTTGGAAGCATCGATATCGTGGTGAATTCAGCGGGAGTTGCTCTGCTCGAAAAAGCCGCGGATTTGCCTGAATCTTATTGGGACAAAACGATGGAGCTGAATCTGAAAGCTTCCTTTCTAGTAGCCCAAGCAGCAGGAATTGTGATGATAAAACAGGGCAATGGCGGAAAAATCGTCAATATCGCTTCACAAGCCTCGGTCGTCGCGCTAGATAAACATGTTGCCTACTGCGCGAGTAAAGCGGCAATCGTTTCGATGACGCAAGTTTTGGCAATGGAATGGGCACCTTACAAAATAAATGTGAACGCGATTTCACCAACCGTTATCCTAACCGAACTTGGCAAAAAAGCATGGGCTGGTGAAGTTGGTGAAGCGATGAAAAAACAAATTCCCATCGGCCGTTTTGGCTATCCAGAAGAAGTTGCAGCATCAGCACTTTTCCTAGCCAGCGATGCCGCCAATTTAATCACTGGTGAAAATCTTGTAATGGATGGCGGCTACACGATTCAATAAATAAAGGAGGACGCATATGTCACTCATGGATCAACAAATGATAAAAACGTTACGCGTATTATCGATGGACATGGTAGAAGAAGCCAATTCAGGCCATCCAGGTTTACCGATGGGCGCGGCACCAATGGCTTTTACATTATGGAAGAATCATCTAAAATTCAATCCTGCGCACCCAAGCTGGTTTAATCGCGACCGCTTCATATTATCCGCAGGTCATGGTTCAGCGCTACTATACAGCCTGCTTCACGTTTTTGGCTTCGATGTGAGCAAAGAAGATCTTCGCAATTTCCGTCAAAAAGACAGTGCCACGCCAGGGCATCCAGAATTTGGCCACACACCCGGGGTCGATGCAACAACTGGCCCACTTGGTCAAGGAATTGCGATGGGTGTCGGCATGGCGATGTCAGAGGCGCATTTAGCTGCGATGTTTAACAAGGAATCCCATGAAGTCATTGATCATCACACTTACGTCTTGTGCGGTGACGGCTGTTTAATGGAGGGGATTTCCTATGAAGCCAGCTCACTTGCGGGGCATTTACAACTAGGAAAACTCATCGTACTTTACGATTCTAACGATATTTCTTTAGACGGTGAACTCAAGAAAAGCTTTTCCGAAGACATTGATTTACGTTTTCGCTCGGCAGGCTGGCAAACATTGCGAGTATCTGATGGAAATGATGTTGAAGCTATCAATAGCGCCATTTTACTTGCAAAAGCAGAAACGAAAAAGCCAACGTTAATCGAAATTAAAACGATTATTGGCGATGGTAGTCCGAGCAAAGCGGGAACAGCCACAGCACATGGGGCGCCACTCGGTAAAGCCGAAGTTACCCAAATCAATAAAAACTATGGCTGGGAGTTGGAACCATTCGAATTACCGAAAACAGTTGCCTACCAAAAAGATTATTATTTATCAAAAGGGAACCATCGCGAATCGAAGTGGCTCCAAGCTTTCAACAAATACAGAAACGACTATTCAAATGAAGCCGAGCAACTGCAACGCCTCATCGATAATCAAGAAACAGCGAACCAAACACTAGTCTTGCCAACCTATACAACAAGTGATGCACCGGTAGCAACACGAGATGTTTCTGGAACTATCCTAAATGAGCTCGCATCACAATTACCAAGCTTGTTTGGCGGTTCAGCAGATCTGTCTTCTTCCAATAAAACAATGATTAAAAACAGCGATGATTTCCTCGTGAATCATTACGAAGGTAAAAATATCTGGTTTGGTGTCCGCGAATTTGCAATGGGCGGAATTTTGAATGGAATGGCCTTACACGGAGGAATCAAACCTTATGGAGCAACATTTTTCGTCTTTTCAGATTACTTAAGGAGCGCGATTCGTTCGGCAGCTCTTATGAAACTGCCAGTAACATATGTCATGACACACGATTCAATTATGGTTGGGGAAGATGGTCCGACACACGAGCCAATTGAGCAACTCGCCTCATTTCGTGCGATGCCAAACTTGGTTGTTTTAAGGCCAGCTGATGCGAATGAGACGGTTGCCAGTTATAAATATGCGCTAACGCAGCAAGATAACCCAGTGATGCTGGTACTTAGCCGCCAAGCATTGCCAATTTTGCCGACCACTGACATAAAAGCAAGCACAGACGTCGAAAAAGGTGCTTACATCTTGGCTGAATCACCGACTAGTGCTACCGATATGCTTTTAATTGCGACAGGATCAGAAGTTTCATTAGCGATGGAAGTGCGCGAGCTACTGGCTTCAGAACAAATTGGCGTCCGCGTCATCAGCATGCCGAGCTGGGAGTTATTTGAACGGCAATCAGTAGAATACAAAGAGGCTATCCTTCCAAGTGAGGTCACACACCGAATCGCAATCGAGATGGCATCATCCCAAGGCTGGCACAAGTACGTTGGTGAGAAAGGTCAAATCATTGCGATCGACACATTCGGAAAATCTGGTTCAGGCGAAGAACTTGCCGAAGACTTCGGTTTTTCCCCAGTCAAAATCACGAATCAAATTTTAGCAACACTACAAAAAAATTGAAAGAGAGAGTCTAAGTCTTGCACCTGCTTGGACTCTTTTCATTTGCCAGATACTACAATTATCGGAAGCCATGTGGTAAAATGAAAAGTGTGATTTATTGAAAGCAAAAAGAAGCAAACGATGAATTACACTATTATATGAAAAAGTAGGTGAGACTCCATGTTCGCAAATCAACGTCGAAGTGAGATTCTACATATGATTCAAGAACAAAAAACAGTGTCCGTCAACGAACTGAGTGAGAAACTAAACGTCTCAGCAGCAACTGTTCGGGCTGATTTGAACGCCATGGAAAAGCAAGAATTACTCACACGAACACACGGTGGCGCGATGAGAAGAGAAAAGGACGACATTGATAAAAAATACGCCGTTCGCGAAAAGAAGCACCGATCTGAGAAACAACGTATTGCAGCAGCGGCTTTTGAATATATCGAGGACGACCAATGTATCATACTCGATGCCAGCACTACCTGTTTTGAACTCGCAAAATTCATTAAAGAATCAACAAAACGCTTAACAATTGTGACTAGTGGTTTAACGACAGCCACGATGTTAAAAGAAAATCCGAATTTGACGGTTATCATCATTGGAGGCATTGTCCGTAGTGGTTCCAACTCGATTGAAGGCTTAATTGGACACGAGTTATTGCAAAAAGTAAACGTAGATATCTTATTTACATCCGCTTATGCACTAAATACCTCAGATGGTTTAACCGATTTTAGCCTATACGAGGTTGAACTTAAGCGCGAAATGGTTGCTGCTGCGCGAAAAACAATTGCACTTGTTGATAACAGTAAGCTCGGTAAAAGCTCCATTGCAACGTTTGCGAAAATAGAAGACATTGATGTGCTGGTTACAGATCAAGCACTAACAGCTGAGTTGTCCAATTATTTTAGCGCAAAGATTGCTGTCGATATTGCCAATTAACGATGATTTATCTTATGTGATTCGATGCACGATTATATATAAAAGAAGAGCTGGTTTACTATTAAAAAGCTATAGATTATGAGATTGGCGATTTTTCATACCTATATTTTGACTATTTTTAGAAAGTGGCATAACATAGAAATACAATATGTACAAGGTGGTCCTAAAAATGAAATTAGACCAGACAGAAATTACCGCTGATCTCTATAATTTACTCCTCAATCCAGCGACTCGCGATTGGGAACGTTCTTTATTACGTAGAGCAAAGGATGGAATTGATACCGGTGCGAATTTTGACAATCAAATTACTAAGCTCGAAGCTGATTTGCGTCCACTTGCCTTGCGAAACAACCTAACACCAGATGTCACCGATTTCTATTTAAAAATTACCGCTGATTCCGCTGCTGGAAACGTATTCGACTTGTCCAAGCATTACGAGGAAGATGGAGCTAATCAAGAGCGTGCAATTTTTGCAGGTGGCTGTTTTTGGTGTATGGTAGAACCGTTTGAGAACAAGCCAGGTATCATTTTGGTGGTATCAGGTTATATTGGCGGGCATGTAGATAATCCAACATATGAGCAAGTCGTTGGTGGCTACACAGGGCACGTTGAGGCAGTTGAAATTATTTTTGATACGGCTATTTGGAGCTATAAAGAGCTAGTGGAATTATACTGGCAACTGACTGATTCGACTGATGCATTTGGTCAGATGGCGGATAGAGGCGATAGCTACAGACCTATTATTTTCGTAGCAAATGAGGAGCAGAAGCGCATTGCCGAGCAGTCAAAACAAGACTTAGCAAGGTCCAGCAAATACAAAAATCCAATTGTGACAGCTGTTGAACCTGCGACAACTTTTTGGCCAGCGGAGAATTTTCATCAGCAGTTTTATAAGAAAAATCCGAGGAGGTATAAGAAACTAAAACGCTCACGCAAGCAGTTTTTAGCGTTTCAGCGGATGAAGCGATTTTTTTGAAACAGTGTGAAGTTGTTTCATACTGCCAATCATGAACAAACTTTTTATTGAAATTGCCATGTCCGCACCGTATAGTTAAGGTAGACATGGTTTTTGTTTGCTCACAGGGCGTGTCTTAGTGGGCTTTTTTTGCGTGTGTTGGAGTATTTGTATGTTAATAGAATCACAAGTAAAGCCCCATGCTGTACAATTTGTAGACGATATGTTGGGATGAAAGCGTGTACAAATTTAACGAAAAGCATTCTATAATAAAAGAGAACAGGAGGGATATCATGTATTTGGATGAACGGAGCAACGTGTTATTGAAAGAAATTTTGCGGCATCCTAATATATCGAATGCCAAGCTGCAAGAGAAGTTCGGTTTGACGCGTAGGCAGGTGGATTACAGTTTTCAGAAGGTGAACCAATGGCTGGAAGAGCAGGCTTACCCAAAAATTCATCGCTCGGCAAATGGACGTTTTGTTGTGGAGCCTGACCTGTTTCAATTGGTGGAAAAAAAGGCGAATAGAAAGGAGGGAGACTGGTATATTCTATCCGAAAAGGAGCGGACGAGTTTAATTATCTTGATGCTTGCGACAAATCAGGAGGAGCTGTCACTGAATCATTTCATGGGTGAACTGGATGTGAGTAAAAATACGGTTTTGCGCGACTTGAAAGGTGTGCAATTGATTTTTGATACGTTTGGGCTTGAGGTGTATTATTCTCGGATGAAGGGCTATCAAATTCGCGGGGATGAGTGGAATCAGAGGACGGCGTTGATTTATGCAGTGGAGCACATTATTTCAAGCTACCAGGGCGAGTCGTTTTTGCAACATTTTATGCAAATCGATGCAGCGCGGGTAGATACGATTCGGAAGCACTTGGCGGAGGTGGAACGGCAGTTAGATTTGACGTTTATCGATAATAAGATGCAGATTTTACCGTATATTCTGGAAAGTATTTTTAGGCGAATCCGGAAAGGACAGCGGATTACGACGGAATTTTTAATTGATTTTAACGAACTGTCGGATACGCAGGAATATGGCGCGGTGCAGCTTTTAATTGAGGATGAACCTTACATTTCAGAGACAGAGCGATTGTACATTTCTTTGCAATTGCTAACATCCAATGTGCTACCGAAAAATGATTTAACGAATGAAACATCACCATGTCTGAAAAGAGCTGTGGCAGAGGTTTTGAATGAATTTGAGAAGAGAGCTTGCATTCAATTTGTGGATAGAGAATCGCTACTAGAGAAGTTATTTGCTCACATAAAGCCAGCGTATTATCGGATAAAATACCATTTAACGACGGATTATAGTCTTTTGGATAGAATCAATCAAGAATTTCAGGCGGTGCATTATATTGTGAAGCAGTCACTCAAACCGCTCGAAAAATTTATTGGAACGAGAATTCCCGAAAATGAGAGTATTTTTATCGCGTTATTTATCGGCGGGCATTTGATTGATACAACGGAACGATTACAGACACGATTGAAAGGTGTCGTTGTTTGTCCGAACGGATTATCGATTTCGCGTTTGATGGAAAAGACATTGCGCAGTTTGTTTCCAGAAATCTTTTTTTACCAAGCAATGTCAATCAGAGAGTTTGAACAAACCAACGTGCATTATGATTTGATTTTTTCAGCAGCACCACTTCAGACAGAAAAGAAAATCTTTCTAATCAATCAATTAATGGATGAGCAGGAGCGATTGGAGCTCAGGAGACGTGTGATGCGTTCGGTATACATGATGGGTGAGAGTAGCGTGAGTGTGGAGCAGTTGATGCGAGCGATTGAGAAGCATGCAACGGTGCAAGATAAGGAACGGTTGGCTAAGGCACTTGCGGATTGTTTAACACAGCCATTAAAAGTAGCAGAAAATGCGACCGGTGAGAAAAAACAATTGTCAGATTTGTTAAAACCGGGAATGATTCAGCGAGTTCAGAGTGTTCCAGATTGGCAAACAGCAATTCAATTAGCGTCAGTGCCATTGCTCCAAAAAGGCGCTATTACAGAAATGTATGTCCAAGAAATGATGCAGCAACATGTCATACCCGCCGCACATATTGTATTGCGGCAAACCATTGCTATTCCTCATGCAGAGACTGAAAAAGGCGTGAAAGAACTCGGAATGAGCATGTTATATATCGAAAATGGGCTGTCCCTTGAAGGTGGCGGAACACTGCATTTTGTCGTTGTTATCGCGGCTATTGATAAAACTGCTCATTTCCAAGCTTTACTGCAATTGATGGAACTTGCTGGGAGCAAAAAAACATTAATACAAATTAGGCAACAAGAAAAACCGGAGAACATCCATCAAACGATAAAAAAGTTCATCGTAGCACTTGCAGAAAAAGTGATATAACAAGGAGGAATAGGAATGGATTTAGTAGCGTTTATAAAGAAAGAAATGGTCTGGGTGCAGACGCCTTGCCAAGATCAGGAAGAACTTTTTACAGAAGTATCTACATGTGCAGCATCACAAGGTTTGATTACCGACCAATTTTTGAAGAAGTTGACGGAACGGGAAGCGGTTTTTCCGACAGGTTTACAGTTAGAGCATTTCGGTGTGGCTTTACCGCACACGGATCCAGAATGTGTTACAGAGCAGTTTATCGCCGTTTTAACAAGTGAGGTAGGTATTCCGTTCAAGCAGATGGCGGATGCGAATCAAGAAACAGCAGCGAATTTGATCTTTGTGTTAGGTCTAAATGAGCCACACAGCCAACTTGCCGTTTTACAACAATTAATGGGCATAATCCAAAAGGAGAAACACGTAAAAGCACTACTTGCGGCAAGAACGCCAGATGAAATCATCGAAACGTTGTCACAAGTCGTAATATATTTGAAAGGTGAGGAAAAAAGATGAGTAAGAAAGTATTGGTAGCATGTGGAGCAGGAATCGCAACATCAACAGTAGTTATGAATCGGGTGGAAAATTTATTGAAGGATAATGGCATCGATGCGAACGTAGAACAGATTAAGATTGCTGAAGCCGCGTCAAAGCAAGAAGGGGCAGATTTGATTGTATCAACAACTATTTTACCAACAACGTATAGCGTACCAGCAATTATCGCGACAGCTTACATTTCTGGGATCGGAATGGAAGAGCTGGATGAAGAGATTTTGGCTAATTTGAAATAAAAAGAGAAGTATGGATGCGAACGCTTGCTTACAAATTTGCTTGAAGTAGGTGTGTCTATCTAAAAAGGAGGAACTAGGTATGGATAAGCTTTTAGATGGTGTACAGTACGTCTTGAATCTTGGCCCAACGGTTATTTTACCGATTGCTATTTTGATTATTGGAATGATTTTTGGTACAGGTTTTAAAAAGGCGTTTCGTTCAGGGATTACGATTGGAATTGGTTTTGTCGGTATTAATCTGGTCATTAATTTACTTGTGACTAATCTTGGGCCGGCCGCACAACATATGGTAGAGCGCTTTGGGCTAAATTTGACAATCATTGATGCAGGTTGGCCGTCAGCCGCGGCAGCTTCTTGGGCTTCACCGGTTGCAGCGATTCTCATTCCGATATGCCTTGTTGTCAATCTATTACTTATTTTCTTTAAAGTCACAAAAACGCTAGATATCGATATTTGGAACTATTGGCATTTTATAGCGGCTGGTGCAACAGGTTACATTGTGACTGGTGGTAACTGGTGGTTCGCGATTCTATGTGCCATTCTGTATGAGATGGCTGTACTGATTATTGCGGATAAAACAGCGCCAATGGTTGAACGTTTCTATGGTCTAAAAGGAATTTCGATGCCAACCGGTTCCACAGCAGCATTTGGCGTTATTGGTATTCCAATTGGTTGGGCAGTTGGGAAAATTCCGGGAATACGTAAACTGCACGCTGACCCAGAATCGATTCAAAAGCGATTTGGAATTTTCGGGGAACCGATGATGATGGGCTTAATTTTAGGGATTGGGATTGGTCTATTGGCGGGTTACGAGCTTGGAGAGGTATTGAAAGTTGGTATTTCTATGGCTGCGGTTATGCTTTTAATGCCGCGCATGGTGAAAATATTAATGGAAGGTCTGATTCCGATTTCAGAAGCTGCACGCGAATTTATGAAGTCAAAATTCAAAGGACGTGAGCTTTATATCGGTCTCGATGCCGCGCTCTCAGTCGGGCATCCAGCAGTTATGTCCACAGCTTTGATGCTAGTTCCGATTACGCTGTTGTTAGCAGTTATTTTGCCAGGAAATCGGGTTTTACCTTTCGGAGATTTAGCAACAATTCCATTTTACATCGCATTTATCGTAGCTTCCAGAAAGGGGAATATTATTCAATCACTTATTACAGGGACGATTGTTATAGCATTCTCTCTACTCATGGCAACGAATTTCGCGGACACGCATACGGCAATGATGAACGGTGCCGATTTTAAAATACCTGGCGGAGCAACAAAAGTATCGAGCTTGGATTTAGGTGGAAATTTCTTGAACTGGTTAATTTTGAAATTCTCTGAAGGCTACCAAGCTATTTTTGGAAAATAAAGCTTTGTTTTTGAAAGGAAGTTAGAGAAATGCGAGCAGCGGTTTTATATGAAAATAATGAAATTAGGGCTGAGGATGTGGAGGAAGTGCTTTGTGGCAAGGATGAAGTTCGTGTAAAGGTGATGGCAGCCGGGATTTGCGGATCAGATATCCATAAAATGCAGACGCGCTGGAAATACCCAATTCCGGCGGTTATGGGGCACGAATTTTCTGGTATTGTAGTGGAAAAAGGTGCGGACGTGACGCAAGTTTCTATCGGAGAGCGCGTCGCTGGGATTCCGCTCGTTCCTTGTGGGACATGCGCGTATTGTCGACAAGGCGAATTTTCCTTATGCGATAATTATCAGATGGTGGGCTCTCATTTTTACGGAGCATTTGCGGAAAATGTTGTTTTGAAGGCAACAAACGTTATTGGAATTGGAGATATGGCATTCGAAGACGGTGCAATGTTGGAACCGCTTGCCGTAGCGATGCATGGCGTACTAGGAATTAAACCAGAACTTGGCGATACGGTTGTGGTTTTCGGGATTGGGACGATTGGAATTCTAGTAGTACAGTGTTTGCGGTTAGCAGGTGTGAAGGACATTATTGCCGTGGACATTAGTGATGGGAAATTGGCGGAAGTGCACAAGTTTGGTTGCCGTTACACGATTAATCCAATGAAAGAAGATTTGGCTGCAAAAGTATACGAATATACCGATGGAAGTGGCGCGGATATTGCTTTGGAATGTGCTGGCTCTAAAGTGACACAGGAACAATGTTTACGAGTCACGAAGAAAAAAGGTAAAGTCGGCTATCTCGGCATAGCGTATGCAGATGTCTTGCTACCCGAAGAAGCTTTTGAAAAAATCTTTAGGCACGAATTGACATTGAAAGGCTTTTGGAATTCTTATTCTGCACCATTTCCAGGAGAAGAATGGACAAAATCGATTGCTTTTGTTAATCAAGGGCGAATCCAGCTAAAACCACTGATCTCCCATCGCTATAAAGTAAGCGAGACGACAAATGCATTTGAGATGATACTTAGTCGAAAAGAAGATTATAACAAAGTCATGATTTTACCACAGGAGGAGTGAGAAATAACGTGAAAGCAGTAGTAAAAACAGAAGCAGGATTCGATAAAATGGCGTTGCAAGAAGTTGCTGAACCTGATGTGTATGGCGATCGCGTGAAAATAAAAGTTGCCTATACGGGGATTTGTGGTTCCGATATCCATACTTTTAAAGGCGAATATGGAAACCCGACAACACCAGTGACGCTAGGACATGAGTTCTCTGGTGAGGTAGTTGCGATTGGTCCAGACGTGACAAAGCTTACAATTGGTGACCGAGTAACAAGTGAAACAACATTTGAAACGTGCGGAACGTGTAAATTTTGTTTAGAAAAAGAGTACAATCTTTGTTCGCAAAGGCGCGGAATTGGAACGCAAGCAAATGGAAGTTTTGCGGAATATGTCTTATCACGCGAGGAAAGCTGCCATAAATTAGCGAATTCAATTTCGTATCAAGCGGCAGCGCTTACAGAACCTCTTGCATGTTGCGTCCATGCCGCCCTTGAAAAAACAACGATTGAACAAACTGATATCGTGTTGATTTTTGGACCAGGACCAATTGGATTGCTTCTAGCACAAGTCGTGAAAGCACAAGGCGCAAAGGTTATTATGGCTGGCATTACAAAAGATAGTGACCGTTTGGAGTTGGCATCAGAACTTGGAATCGATTGCACGGTGGATACGATGAAAGAAAATTTAGCAGAGATTGTATTTGCAATGACAGATGGCTATGGCGCGGATAAAGTTTTCGACTGCTCGGGCGCCGTTCCAGCGGTGAATCAAGGCTTGCCACTAACGGCAAAAAAAGGAACATTTGGTCAAGTCGGACTTTTTGCAGAGAAATGTAATCCTATTGATGAAGAATCTATCATTCAACGGGAAATTACGTATATTGGCAGTCGGTCGCAGAAACCAAGCTCTTGGCAGATTGCTCTAAACCTGCTAGCAAATGAAAAAATAGACACTGAACGAATGATTACAAAAGTTTATGATCTAGATGATTGGCGCGATGGTTTTGAAGCAGTCATGGCTGGAAATGAAATCAAAGTATTAGTGAAATCTTAAAAAAGGAGGATAACCATTATGCAAAAACAATTAAAAAAGGACAACAAATACACAAAACAAAGCTGGCAAGCCCGTTCAAGCGTACAGTTATCCTCTAGAAAGGCGGAAAAAAGATGTTCTATTGGCGGTATCACATCCATCTTCGCCTTTATTCATTATACGTGAATCAAGGGTTAAAAATCTAGAACGAGGGTGAAAAAATGAAATTAACCATTGGATGTGATCACGGAGGAAGACGATTAAAAGATGCAGTTGTCGCCCATTTAAAAGCACGAGATATCCAAGTAACAGATATAGGCACATATAGCGATGAAAGCGTCGATTTCCCATTTTATGCTGAAGAAGTTGCCAACCAAGTTATTAGTGGCGAGTCCAGTCTAGGCATTTTATGTTGTGGAACTGGAATTGGCATGTCCATCGCTGCAAACAAAATCGTAGGAATTAGGGCAGCCGTTGTCTCCGATTGTTTCAGTGCCAAAGCAACACGCGAACATAATGATAGCAACATTTTATGTCATGGCGAACGCGTAGTTGGAGAAGGCTTAGCACTTAAAATCGTAGACACATGGTTAGATGCAATATTTAGTGGAGAACGCCATGCGAAACGATTACAAATGATTGCAGAAATGGAATTAAAAAACGAATCGTGAGGTGAAACAGATGTTTTTAGATACAGCAAACATAGCAGAAATCGAATCCGTACTAACATTTAAATGGGTCAAAGGCATCACGACCAATCCAACTTTACTTGCAAAAGAGCAAGGACAATCACGTGCGAATATTTCCCGGGAAATACTAGCGATTCTTAATGAAAACCAGCGTCTTTTTATCCAAACTACCGGTGAGACGCAAGCAGAAATGTATGAAGATGCTCAAAAAATTCTTTCAAAAGACGCCAGAATTACAATTAAAATTCCCGCAAACGAAAACGGTCTTCGTGTTATCACTCAGCTAAAACAAGAACGCCCAGACGTTGAAATTTTAGCAACAGCGATTTTTTCTGTGGAGCAAAGTTACCTTGCAGCACTGGCAGGTTGTGATTGGGTAGCGCCTTACATTAATAGAATGGAGAATCAAGGATTGAATGCCACGCAAATCATAGCAGATACATCGGCCTTATTTAAAAAGCTAGGACTACCAACGAGAATTTTAGGCGCTAGCTTTAAAAATACAGCTCAGATTACAGAGACGCTTTTAGCAGGGGCAACAGATGTAACAATTCCAACCGAGTTAGTCAAAATGATGATGGATAATAAATTAGCAGCAGCTAGCATTCAAACATTCAATCTCCACGCAAAAGGAGGTATTTGCTAATGGCAAGCTACATCGCGGCCTCCATCATGTGCGCAGATCAGTTACATATTGCTGATGAATTAGAAAAGTTAGAAACGGCAAATATTGATCTGCTACACTGTGATGTTATGGACGGTAACTATGTTAATAATTTAGCAATTGGTCCCGAATGGCTTATGGCTGTGAAGAAGGCAACTAATATCCCTCTTGATATTCACCTCGCTACGATAGATCCGATAAAATATGTTGATATGTTTGCTCATGTAAAACCAGAATACATCTCTTTTCATGTTGAAGTTTGTGAAGATGTATCCGAAGTTATTCAAAGAATTCGTAGTTATAACATTAAGCCAGCTATTGCGCTGAATCCAGAAACGTCTCTAGATACCATATTACCTTATCTAAATGAGATTGAAATGGTGTTGATGATGACAGTAAATCCAGGTTTTGCAGGGCAAATTTTCCAAAAAAACGTGCTAGTAAAACTAAGAAGGCTACGTGAACTTCTAAAAGATTACGCTCATGCACCACTCATTGAAGTAGACGGAAATATTAATGAAACAACAATAGGCCAAATGAGTGATTGTTTGCCAGATGTCTTCGTATTAGGTACATCCGCTCTATTCCATAAAAAGGATAGTCAAACATATTTTGAGCGTAGCACCCGAATTTGGTCACATGCAAAAAGATAAACACAATGTCCATAGTAGCCCTTAATTCTAACAACTATATAAATTTCCACATTCGTATTCAGCATTTATTGACACACTGAAGTTTAGTGGGAAATCATGTAAAGTAGTTTTTCTACAGTTTGATACGAACTTCCACGTTCGTATTTTTTATTCCGCAAAAAATTCATAATCCATGCATTATTTCCAAGTAGACGGGGAATAATAAAGACGAGGTGTTGTAAAATGAAAGCAGTAGGACTGTATAAATACTTGCCAATTGAAGCGGAAGAAAGCTTTTTAGATCTCGCAATCGAAACACCAAAAGCGAGTGGACACGATTTACTAGTTCAGGTTCAGGCCATCTCCATCAATCCAGTAGATACAAAGCTACGTGCACCAAAGGATATCGTGGAAGAAACGCCGCGAGTTCTTGGTTGGGATGCGGTCGGAATCGTGAGAGAAGTTGGTGATGATGTTGAATTATTCCAAGTGGGAGACTCCGTTTACTACGCAGGAGATGTTACGCGCCAAGGTAGTTATGCCGAATTTCAGCTTGTCGATGAACATTTAGTCGGCATAAAACCAGCTAACCTATCCATCGAAGAAGTTGCAGCTATGCCACTCACGCTCATAACAGCCTGGGAAGCTCTGTTTGATCGGATGCGAGTCAACCCAGACACCGATGCGGGGAAATCACTCCTTATCATCAATGGATCGGGTGGGGTAGGATCGATTGCAATTCAACTTGCTGTATGGGCAGGTCTTGAAGTTATCGCGACGGCTTTACGAGACGCAACAGTGGCATGGTCTAAACAACAAGGTGCAACGCATGTCATCAATCATCGCGAAGCCCTTTTGCCACAACTTAAAGCACTTGGTTTTGGTGGTGTAGACTATATTTTGTGCCTACATAACACAGACGCCTATTGGGATGCAATGCAGGAAATCATTTTACCACAAGGTCATATTTGTTCCATCGTAGAACTCCAAAATCCAGTATCCATGAGCCTCATCAAAGATAAAAGCGTGACGGTTAGCTACGAATTCATGTTCACACGTTCGAAATACAACACGCCTGATAAAGTACGTCAGCATGATATATTAACGAAGGCTGCACAATTATTCGAAGGCGGTTTTCTAAAGTCTACTTTAAATCAGACGTTGGCACCGATAAATGCAACGACAATAAAAGAAGCACATCGAATTTTGGAATCAGGTAAATCAATAGGAAAACTAGTAGTGAAAGGATTTGAGTAGGATGACAGAAAAGCGAATTGAATTATTCATAGCAATGAGTTTGGATGGATATATAGCGGACGAATCGGGAAGTGTAGCGTGGTTGGAAGAGATTGAAGGACAAGGCGACAACGGCTATACCACATTTTTAGATGAAATCGATACGGTCGTGATGGGTCACACAACATACAAACAATTATTCACACTCACTGACACATTTCCATATAGTAAGAAGCACGTTTATGTTTTTTCCAATGAAAAAGCGGGTACAAAAGACGAATACGCCGCGTTTGTAAATGGTTCCGTTAAAAATTGGCTCGAAACAACAGAAGGCAAGAGTATCTGGCTTGTTGGAGGAGCGCAACTAGTGAAAAAATTCCTTGCAGAAAATCAGATTGACCGTTTCATCATAACGGTCGCCCCAATTATTCTTGGAGATGGCACCCCACTTTTTGAAAAAGGGGCACGAGAACTGTTACAACTCGATGAAGTAGTGAAATATGGCCAGTTCACACAGATGACGTATCGCAAAAAGGAGTAATGAATCATGAAAATAGCAACTTTTGATGTTGACGCACAAAAAGGTTTTACGCCGCTTTGTCCAACAGAACTACCAATTCCAGAAGGTCACCTCATTGTGCCGGAGCTAAAGTTTATGGCGACGTTGGGTAGCATTCGAATTGGTAGCAAAGACGCGCATCCTGAGAAAGCCGTTTGGACGGTAGCGACTCCAGAAGGTATGCTGGCCCCACTTGATTTTCCAGAAGCTGATTTGACTTGGGTGAAGCATTGTATTCCAGGAACACCAGGTTTTGAATTACTAGATGGCCTGCCACATCCATCCGAATATGATCTTTTTATTTGGAAAGGAATGGAGCCAGATTTGCATCCATATGGCGCATGCTATCACGATATTCGCGAAAACATGTCGACCGGTGTGATTGAGTTTTTGCAAGAACGTGACGTAGATCTTATTATTGTTGGTGGTTTAGCATTGGATTTTTGTGTAAAAACGACAGTGGAACAGCTTTCACGAGCCGGTTTCGCGGTTGTTGTATATTTGCCTGCGACGCGTGCTTTGACAGAGCGTGGTTATCACGACACAGCAGAGCATCTAGGAACACTAAAAAACGTCAGGATAGCCAAGGATAGAGCTGAATTAGCCGCGTATCGCCAAATTTAATTTTAGGAAAGAGGCGAGACGAATGAAAAGAATTGGAATGTTTCCAAGCATGGTTATTTATAGTACGTTAGTTTTAACCTTAGCTACGTATCCCTTACTTCCAAGCGAGATAGCGGTACATTTTGGAACGGATTTTTCACCCGATATGTTCGTCCAAAAATGGCTTGGCTTGATTTTAATTCCTTTCCTTATGGTGATGTTTACTGGCACAGAATACTACGGGAAAGAGAAAGTAAAACCAGATAATCGTTTGGAATTTGAGTACATGTTCTATGCATTACTAATCCTTCTAGCTATCATTCAAGTAACGATAATTCTGTTCAGCCTAGGCTACGAAATCCCTACAGGACGGTACAGTTTACTACTTGTTGGAGCGCTACTAGTCCTGATTGCGATGTACCTTTCGAATTCAAAAAAAATATTCTTATGGCTTACACTCATTGGTTTTAAAAAGATAGACGCAAGATCCCGAAATATTTTGAGAAAAATAACTGTTATAACGTTATCGGTTGTAGGCTTTACATTTTTACTTCTCGGTATCTTCATGTTTAATGATCCCTCTATTTTCATGCTTGCAGCTCTATTATCGATGACGATTGTGATTGTCGGATCTGGCGTCTACTTAAATAAAAAATAGTACAGTTCCAGTTTACAATGAATACAGTTTGTGGTTTAATAAAGCCAAAGACGTGTCTTTTAAATGAGACATATCTTTGGTCTTTTTTTCGGCCAAAATACAAAGGGGGACATGATTTTGCGCAAAAAAATGTTAGGCATCCTAATGCTTTTAGGACTCGTATTACTTGCCGCTTGTCAGTCAAAAGATGCAACAAAAGACACGGAGAAAAAAGAAAGCAACACGATTAACATCATGGAAACAGGTGAAATACCAGGCGTCAATCCTACAACTGCGGATAATAGCGTCAGTTTTAGAGCAATTAACCAGATATATGAAGGTTTATACCGTTTAGATAAAGATGGTAAGCCAGCACTTGCAATGGCTGCCGCTGAACCAGAAGAAAAAAATGGTGGCAAAACGTTAATTTTCAAAATTCGCGAAGATGCCGAGTGGTCAAATGGAACACCAGTAACTGCAGCCGATTTCGAATATGCATGGAAAAAAGTAGTTGATCCAAAATCAGCTGCCGCGTACGGACCGCAAATGGAAGAAATCGTGAAAAATGCGACACCGATTTTGAACGGTAAAATGGACCCAGACCAACTTGGAGTCAAGGCGCTGGATGATAAAACATTACAAGTTGATCTCGAGAATCCAGTTCCAATCTTCAAAGACTTGCTGACAACAGGCACATTTTTCCCACAAAACCAAGCATTCATCGAGAGTCAAGGCGATCGCTATGCACTATCTAGCGAAAATCTGATTTCAAATGGGCCATTTAAGTTAGAAAACTGGGATGGAACGAAGAAAAACTGGAATTACGTGAAAAATAATAAATACTGGGATAAAAAGAACGTAAAAGCAAATAAAATTAACGTGCAAGTCGTAAAAGATACAAACCAGGCATTAAATCTATACACAACAGGCAAGCTAGACCGCATTGAACTAGATGGCGAATTTGTTTCCAAGTATAAAGACGACTCTGATTTCAACAAAGAATTTACAGGAAACTCTATTTATCTCAAAATGAATCAAGGTAAAGATGGGCAGAAAACTGATTTGGCCAATGTCCATATCCGTCGTGCATTAGCCATGGCAATCGATAAGCAATCAATGGTTGACCGCTTGCTTGCTAATGGATCCGCTGTACTCAATGGAAATGTACCTGCAAAAATCATGTTTGATCCAAAGACAAAAGAAGACTTCCGCAAGCAAAACGGTGATCTTTTAAGCTACAATCCGACAGAAGCGAAGAAAAATTGGGAATTAGGATTAAAAGAAATCGGCAAATCTGACTTAACAATCGTGCTAACAGCCGGAGACTCATCTCTTGAAAAGCAACAAACAGAATTCATGCAAGACCAGCTTCAAAAGAACCTACCAGGCCTAACTATCAATGTCAAAACAGTAACGCAAAAAGCAAGTTTTGTAGCAGACGTCAGCCAAGATTATGAAATGTTACTCGGCGGATGGAGCGGAGACTATTCAGATCCACTAACATACCTGAATCTATTCCTGACAGACAGTCCCGGAAATCACACCGGATTTTCTAACGCCAAATATGACGAACTAGTGCTAGGTGCAAAAGGCAAACTTTCTAATGACCCAGAAAAACGCTGGGAGGCACTTTTAGAAGCTGAACAAATTTTACTAAAAGACAATGCAACATTAGTGCCACTCTATCAAGGCGGGCGCGCGTATCTACAAAAACCAGCTCTTCAAGATTATATTGCCTATCCAATTGGTTCTGAAAACTATAAATGGATTGCAAAAAAATAAATAAATCGAAAGGTATTTCAAACAAAGCGTTTGGAGTACCTTTTTTTGCGGTATATATAAAAAAGACACAATTTCGACACATTTTAAAAAATAGAAAGCGGTGGTTCGAATGAAAAAAATCATCATGTATAGCACAAGCTTTGTTTTAAGTATTCTCATATTCTTCCTAATTCCGCAACTAGTACAGGCAGATATAGTCCCACTAAAAAAAGGCACGACACCAGAAATCGCAACAGAAAACGGAAGACTATTACAAGATGCAATCAACCAAACATCCATATCGAAAGCAAAACAGGTAACCTTGCCAGCCGGCTTATTTTATATAAACGGTAAAATTATTTTGAAGTCGCATATCATCCTCACAGGTCCAACTTCTTCTCCCACAGCGACAACGCTAACCATGAATAATGCCCCAATGACCACAGATTCCACACCAACAAGTCAAGAATCGGTGACCGACATAACCATACAAAATTTTAGCCTACAATATAACCCTAATATATCTAAATTCAACTACTTAACCAACCCGACTAACTTTTATCAAGATAATCTATTAAATATAGGAATGGCCACAAAGGCAGAGACAAGCGCTGGTTACAAGGCGATAACTAAAAAAGCTTTAAAAACCAATATCAAGATTACTAATATGATATTCAATGCAAATAATGTTGGCTCAAGTATCATCAATATCGCGAAAGCCAAAAATATAATTATCCAAAATAATCAAATTTTAAATTCAGGATTACAAAATGGTATTTCGTTAACCTATACAGACAACATCACTATTACAAAAAATCGAATAAAGAACCTTGGCAGAACAGGTATTGTCGCTTATTATGGCAACAGCAACATTAATATTACAAATAACCAAGTCATTGATTGGATGCAGCGATATGGCAGCTATCATTATGATGCCGTCAAAAAAAGTGGTCAAACACTTGATAGTATGCAGGACGCTGCTATTGACAGCTACGGCCCGATGAATCAATACATCACTGTTAGAAATAATCAAATAAATCTATCGGCCAGTGCAAATAAAGTAAATCCGAATAATCCACTAATCGCAAAAAAATGGCGGCTCAAAACAGTGCCACGCTATGCACGATATACTGCTATAAGAGCGAGTGGTGCTCAATATGTATTGTACCAAGGCAATACCATCAATATTGACAGTCCAGATACGTTCGCTTTCTTCACGACAAACATGCGCAAAAGCAACACATTAACCCGGCCAAAAGCTATCACGCTGATCGGTAATACATTTACATCCAGAAATATCGATTATCCTGTTCGTATTTTTGCAGGAATAAGTGACCCACCTAACTTAAATGGCATCACAATCCAATC
Organism: Listeria rocourtiae subsp. hofi; assembly: GCF_963575615.1. NCBI lineage: Bacteria > Bacillati > Bacillota > Bacilli > Caryophanales > Listeriaceae > Paenilisteria > Paenilisteria rocourtiae. The sequence goes on from NZ_CAUYTL010000023.1 coordinate 31,194, forward strand.
CAATAGCTTCCGGATTATTGGTAAAATAAACAACTATTATCGTTCTCTCATCAATGTTCGTGAAGTGCCAATAACTGAAAATCGGCGAACAATATATTATCCAACTGCGCTATTATCTGTTTCTAACAATAAAATTCGAACTACAAATTTAGGAAGCATTGTGGATGGCGCCTCGACTAGCAGGAAAGACGCGCTTCAACTCCTCTTTCTAAACAACAACACGAATAACGGCAAATCTTATCAAACAGCGAAAAACAACATTGGAACGACTTTAAAAGCAATCACATATTCTAAAAATGCACTAAAAGGAACCATCATTTGGAATGCCGATGAAACGAAAACAAAATATATTAGAATCACAAACCTAGCAGGCAAAGCAATTACTACCGAGCAGAAACTAAGCAAAGGCAGTGCAAGAAATTTCAGCATACCAATTAAGCTCATCCGTGGAAACCAAATTAAAATCCAAATAACAGAGCTAAAAGGAAACTATAAAGTAAATACAACTATCATTTATCAAGTCAAATAAGGACATCAATTTTTAAGTTTCAAATAAAAATAAAAATTTTTTTAAAAGTACTTGTAATCGTTTTCAACCTGTGATATATTATATTCATCGCAAAGGATTGTTACCAATCTACGGGCATTACCTAAGCTGATTCGTGGGATACGCATGTATTCTCCTACGAAACGGTTTGGGTTTTTCTTTGTGCAAAAATAAGGTAAGAAGGAAGGTTTATATTATGAAATATGAACAACTCGCTAAAGACATTCTCGAAAAAGTTGGCGGAACAGATAACATCAATAGCGTATTCCATTGCATCACACGATTGCGTTTTAAACTGAAAGATGAGAGTATTGCGAAAACAGAAGAGTTAGAAAAGATGGACGGCGTTATTTCTGTACTAAGAAGCGGTGGCCAATATCAAGTTGTTATTGGTAATCATGTACCAGATGTATATGCAGCAGTACTAGTAGCTGGTGGCATTTCTGCAGAAGGAGCAGAAGGAGCTGCGAACGAAGGCGGAGGTAATCTTTTCAATAAATTTATTGACATGATTTCAGGCGTATTTACACCAGTGCTTGGCGTATTAGCAGCAACTGGTATGATTAAAGGTTTCGCATCAATGTTCCTAGCATTTGGTTGGGTAACAGAAACATCAGGAACCTACCAAATCTTGTACGCGATTGGAGACGCACTATTTTACTTCTTCCCAATCTTCCTAGGTTACACAGCTATCAAGAAATTTGGTGGCAACATATTCGTTGGGATGGCCATCGGGGGAGCACTCGTCTATCCAGCAATATCGGGATTAACAGCAGGAAAACCCTTGTACACACTATTTTCAGGAACGCTTTTTGAATCACCAATTCATGTTACATTCTTAGGCATACCGGTTATTTTAATGAGCTATGCTTCATCGGTTATTCCAATTATTTTAGCAACATTCTTCGCTTCAAAAGTTGAAAAAGGACTTAAAAAAATTATTCCAGATGTAGTCAAAACATTCTTAGTGCCATTCTTTACATTATTAATTGTTGTACCATTAACATTTATCGTTATTGGCCCAATCGCAGTATGGGCAGGTGACTTACTCGGACAAGGAACGCTATGGGTTTATAACTTAAGTCCAGTCATTGCAGGTCTATTCCTAGGTGGTTTCTGGCAAGTATTCGTTATCTTCGGGCTTCATTGGGGTCTTATTCCGGTGGCGCTTAACAACATTGCCACATTACATGCAGATCCAATTTTAGCTATGACGTTTGGCGCATCTTTTGCACAAATTGGTGCTGTTCTAGCGGTCATCCTAAAAACAAAGAATCAAAAAATCAAAACACTTGGTTTCCCAGCATTCATCTCAGGAATTTTCGGTGTAACAGAGCCAGCAATTTACGGGGTTACATTGCCGCTTAAAAAACCATTTATCATGAGTTGTATCGGTGGTGCAGTTGGTGGTGGAATCATTGGATTTGCAGGTTCACAAGGGTATATTCTTGGTGGACTAGGTGTCTTCGGTATCCCGAATTTCATCGAACCAGGTAGCCCAATTGGTACACAATTCTGGATGGTTATGTTAGCAATGGTTGTCAGCTTTATTTTAGGACTTGTTTTAACATTTATTTTCGGCTTCAAAGACCCAGTAGAAACAAGTGCATCCGTAACACCAGTTGTAACAGAAGGCGAAACGCTAATAGAACAAGAAGTGTTAGTATCTCCACTTGAAGGTGAACTTATTCCACTTGTAAACGTTAAAGACGAAGCATTCTCATCAGGCGCTCTAGGCAAAGGTTTGGGAATTGTACCGACAGAAGGTAAACTATATTCACCGGCGAATGGCGTTGTAACAATGGTATTTCCAACAGGACATGCAGTAGGAATAACAACCGATTCTGGTGCAGAAATTCTCATGCACATCGGTATGGATACCGTTCAGTTAGAAGGGAAATACTTCACCGTACATGCAAAACAAGGTGATAAAATTACAGCAGGACAATTACTAACAGAATTTGATATCGATGGCATCAGAAGTGAGGGCTATGATATTACAACACCGATTATCGTAACCAATACGAATCAATATTTAGACGTTATGGTAGTCGATGAAGAAACAGTAAAACCTGGAGACCGTGTTATTACACTTGTGATTTAATATAGAAAAAGCAACGATTCTAGCGCGGAATCGTTGCTTTTTTTAAGTTTAGATAAAGGCGATAAAGTTGTTCAAAGAATGGGCAAAAATAGTGAGTTCAAGGCGCTTAGTTTTATATAGAATCCCACCGAGCGCAATTCCCGGAACTAAATATAGAAGGAAGCTGACGAAATCTGTCGGGACATGTGCCGCACAAAAAAGCAAGCTACTAACAACCCAACCAAGCCATAGCCGACTACGAAACAGTTGTTGCATCAAGAATCCTCGGAAAATAATTTCTTCTATGAAAGGTGCGATTATAACAATCGATAAGAAACTGAGCAACCATGAAGCGTGAAGGTAAACTTCTTCTAATAAAACCTCATTTTGTGTATCTGTATACGAAGAAAAATTTTGACCAAGATAATCAATGCCAGAACTAATTGCAATTGCAGCAGCCATCACAATCGTTGCGAACAAGAAGCCTTTCCAATTAATACGTTCCCAACTAAAAAAATAAATTTTTTTCCATCTTGCTATCAAAAGTGTTAGTAACATTGCTGTCAAGTTGAGTAACTCGCTGTGCCAAGTAACAGCCATATCTAAAGCATCATTCCCAGCTAAGACATCCCAAACAATACTCACAATTTGGAAGAGAAGTGATAATAATAAATAAACACCAAAAATCCAAATAATTGTCCAAATCCGTGGTTTATTTTCCTCTAGCATTTTTTCCCTCCAAGTAGTATATTTGCTATCAAGCATACCATTAATTAGAGTATGTTCCAAGGTAAAAGAGGGGAATATGGCCTTTCGAATAGTTGTGAAGGATTCAAGTTTTATTGCATGTTGGGCTATAATTTGCTATTCGAACAGCTGCGAAGGATTACATGCTCGCTTTGCTCACATGCATATTGGAGCTGTAACTCATTTTATTCGAACAGCTACGAAGGATTACATATTCGCTTTGCTCATATGTATATTAGAGCTGTAACTCATTTCATTCGAACAGCTCTAACAATCCGACCTAGGACCTACCAATTTTCAGCCTATAGCCTTTCGTTAAAAAAAATAAATCCAGCTATAATAAACTTATCAACCAAATAAAAGGGCGTGAACGACGTGAAAAAAGGGATTTTCGGTTTAATGTCAGCAGTACTCATTATGTTGCTAGTTGGAACGCAAACACAGCCAATTATCGTACCACTAAAAACCACAGAGCTACATACTACCATTCCAGCTGAGCCATCAACAGCTCAAATTATAGACATTAAAAATTAATCGTGACTCATAAACGATTTCACATAGATTTTAATCATGCCTAACTTTAAAAGTTGATATAAAAAACTTGGAGGTCATAAAAATGAACAATTTTTTCAAATACTTATTCACTGTTATTCTAGCCATTATCGGACTTAACATCTTATTCAAAGTTATCGGTATCACGATGCATTTCTTATTCCCACTTCTAGGTTTAGCGCTTGTCGTTTACTTGCTCTATCGTATTTGGGGGAACCCACGTAATTGCAACCGTCGTAACACAAGCAAGCACGACCGTTACGAGTGGTAAGATTATTTTAAAGTATATACTCATTTAAAACTCCCTAGGTTTTAAATCTTTGCCCGAGCTCCTATGCTGGGGCTTTTTTTATGGATAAAATCGACATATTTGTTAATTATAGTAAAACAACTTAAACTAAGAGATAAGGAGGCGATTATCGTGAAGAAGCAGAACTGGAATCGACTTGGGAAATTAGCGGCCACTGTATTAATAGCCAAATTTATCTTGACGAGCAAAAAGAAGCGCGTAAAATAATCGAATCAAGGGTTGAAAATACGTGGTTTCATTTAAAATGCGAAATTGCCCAGTGCTCTCCAAATCATGGTGGGAGTATGCTATAATAACAACAAGATTACTGGAATGGAGTCAATGAAATGAAAGAAGGACTTGATTTATTAAAACAAGAAAATTGGCGGTTTATTGATCAAACGACGGTTCAAATTGCATTTGATGCTTTGCAGTCATTCGCAACCGATGACACATTATGCCGGTCAGTGGGAAGCGAAATTTCTCCACCAACAACAAGAGCCTGGGTACATCACGATACCATTTCAATGGGAATACAAGATACGAAGTTACCAGATTTAAAAGAGGGGATTGCTTATTTTAGAGAACAAGGGTATCGTGCTGTTGTACGGAATTCTGGCGGCTTAGCAGTTGTTTTAGACGCAGGTGTACTCAACCTCTCATTAGTTTTTCCTGATGTTGATCGAGGGATTGCGATTGATCGTGGCTATGAGACGATGTTTGCACTTATTAAATACATGTTTCCTACATTTGCTTATAAGATGCAAGCACGTGAAATAGTAGGTTCTTATTGTCCAGGGAGTTATGATTTAAGTATTGATGGTAAGAAATTTGCAGGTATATCTCAACGTCGAATGGCTAAAGGAGTTGCCGTTCAAATATATTTGGCAGTGAATGGCGATCAGCAGAAACGAGCCGAGTTGATTCGTGAATTTTATCGTATCAGTGGGAAAGACAAGCAAGAGAAGTATACATATCCAGATGTGAATCCTGCTGTTATGACTACGTTATCTGAACTTTTTGATGAGCAACTTGAGGTGAACGATGTGATGGTGAAGCTTCTTAATGCTTTATATCATTTTGCGGAGCGCTTGGAGTCGAGTCGATTGATGGGAGAAGAATTGGATTGGTATGTGGGCTATTACGAACGGCTCATATTGAGGAATGAGAAAATTTTAGCAAATCTATGAATTAGTTTAGAGAGGAAAGATGACATGTGACATACTTAGAGACACGATTACCCGAAGTAAAAGTATTTAAAGATCCTGTGCATCGATATGTGCATGTTTCTGATCAGATTATTTGGGATTTGATAGCGACAAAAGAATTTCAGCGCTTGCGTAGAATCCATCAGTTAGGAACGACATCTCTAACGTTTCATGGGGCAGAGCATAGTCGATTTAATCACTCTTTAGGCGTATATGAGATAACAAGGCATATTGTAGAAGGCAATTTTGCGGATGAACTTCAATGGGATAATGAAGAGCGTTTGGTAGCCTTGTGTGCGGCACTATTACACGATCTAGGGCACGGTCCTTTCTCTCACGCGTTTGAAAAAGTTTTTAGTACGAATCATGAGCATTACACAATGGCAATTATAACTGGAAATACAGAAGTTCGGGCGGTTTTGGAACGTGCTGGCGTTCATTTTCCAGAGAAAGTGGCTGCTGTTATTAATAAAACATATCAGAATCAGACATTGGTGAAGCTTATTTCTAGCCAAATTGATGCGGATCGGATGGATTATTTGCTACGAGATGCTTATTATACTGGGGTTAGTTATGGGAATTTTGATATGGAGCGGATTATGCGTGTGATGCGGCCGAGCCCAGATGGGAACGGTGTCATTATTAAAGCGTCAGGAATGCATGCGGTGGAAGATTATATTGTTAGCCGCTATCAGATGTATCAACAAGTTTATTTCCATCCAGTCAGTCGGAGCGCAGAGGTCTTGCTGTGGAAAATACTAGAACGAGCACAGAATTTGCATGAACGGGGCTACCATTTTATTCAAACGCCTGTGCAACTATTACCGTTTTTGAATCGTGATGTTTCATTGGAGGAATATATTACACTAGATGACACAGTCCTAATGTATTTCTTTTCGGTGTGGCAGTCCGAAGAGGATGCTATTTTGAGTGATTTATGTAGTCGATTTTTGAATAGAAGGTTACTGCAATATATTAATTATGATTCGAAAGTGGATGCAGAGCTTTATTTGAAACTGAAGGGGTTGTTGGAGCAGGCGGATATTGATCCTGAGTATTATCTGGTTATTGATTCGACATCGGATTTACCATATGATTTATATGAACCGGGAGATGTTGCTGGGAGATCGCCTATTCAATTGTTAATGCCAAATGGGGAATTGCATGAATTGTCTACGGAATCACCTATAGTCGAAGCTATCGCTGGTAAACGACGTATAGATATTAAACTTTATTATCCGCTTGATTTCATAGAAAGTGGACGTATTAATGCCGCAATATCTGAGGAAATTATTAGTTTGATACATGCTCACTCGTTGAAGGAGCACAAACGCCACTAAGATTAGAAAAAGCGCTGTCTCATAGCATGCATACACGCATGCTATGAGACAGCGCCCCTTCTGGATAAGGACAACGCTAAGTGGTTTAAATATCTGATTTGCGAACGCCAGCAACACCGTAATCTGTTTTTTTCATTTCTTCTAGGAAGACGTGGATATTTTCTTTTGGCGCGCCTAGATTCTTAGCAACAACCTCTGTTACCTCTTCAACAACGGCTTTCTTTTGATCATCTGTTCGGCCTTCCAGAAATTTTATTGTTACGAACGGCATGAAATTCACTCCTAAGTATTGATTTAATGAGTGTATTATAACATAATTAAAGGACTACAATACAGAAGGAGATTATACATGGATAATTTTTTAGCCTACTCGCTACAAGATTTGCCTTATGTGATAGTAACACTTTTAATTGCATTTACGATACATGAACTTGCTCATGCATGGGTTGCCTTACTATTTGGAGACGATACTGCAAAGAATGAGGGTAGAATTACGTTTAATCCATTAAAGCACGTTGACCCTATTGGATTTATTTTTGTTATCATCGCTGGATTCGGTTGGGCAAAACCAACACCGGTTAATACGTATAAAATGAAATATCGAAAAGTTGGAAGTGTAGTAGTGAGCTTGGCTGGTCCAGTTAGTAACTTACTACTTGCTTTCATTGGAATCGGACTTTACCTTTTATTTTTACAGATGGATGTAGCTTACTCGCAAATTATTTTACATTTTTGCAATCTGTTTGTATCGTTAAATCTGATTTTGTTTATTTTTAACTTGTTGCCATTACCTCCCTTGGATGGGTATCAGATTTTATCGGAATTTTTGCCTTTGAAATGGCGATTAAAAGTGCAAGCTTATGAAAATTATGCGCTGTTATTTTTCTTAATCCTTGTTATTACACCGCTTTCGAAGTATACGATATCACCGATTTTTAATACACTTATTCCCTGGATTTCGGGGGAAATGTTTAGTTTTTACTATTTTGTTTTTCAAATCTGAGGTTGCGTTTTAGCCTGATGTTAACTATAATGTAGTGCATTCGAAATTATATGGGGGGACTTTAGAGCGTGAGTAATAAGGAAAAAACGCCGATACTGCTGCGTTTAAAGACAATTTCTAAGCAGGAAATGGAAGAGGAAATTACGGAGTTGGCGCTGTCTGGTGTATTTTATTTAGACCATACAACAGGAAGTCGCTATCTTCATTATGAAGAAGAACAAGAAGCTGGTACGATTAGAACCGTTTTGAAAATAACAGATCAAGAAGTTTTGTTGATGCGTAGTGGTGCGGTTAATATGCGTATGCACTTTTTTAGAGAGCGTAAACGAAGTACTGTTAGTGTAGATTACGGAGTTGGCAAGCTGATGATGGAGTCAGAACTTTTGAATATGGAAGAGGTTTATGTGCAGGAAGCTGGTTTTTCTGGAAAGATTAATTTTCAGTACGAATTGTTAGACAGAGGTGTAAACATTGGCATTTTTGATGTCTCGATGATTTTAGAGGAGGATAAAGGATGAATGTTAGTCAGAAAGGTCAACAAGATTTAATTGCAATTATTAATGATGCGGTGATACAAGGATTGGGTATTGAGCAGTCGGAGGTACCTTCTATATTACTGGAAGTGCCAAAAGATAAACAACATGGGGATTACTCAACTAATATCGCGATGCAGTTGGCACGTGTAGCTAAGAAGGCGCCACGAGCAATTGCTGACAGTATTGTAGCCGCAATTGGGGAAAGTCATGCACTTATTAACAAAATTGAAATTGCAGGACCTGGATTTATTAATTTTTACTTAGATAATGCTTATTTGACGGCTTTAATACCTGTCATTATGGAAGCTGGTGATACGTATGGTGAGAGTGACACTGGGAAAGGAAAGAAATTTCAAATTGAGTTTGTTTCAGCAAATCCGACGGGTGATTTACATTTAGGCCATGCGCGTGGAGCGGCAATTGGAGATTCGTTAGCTAATATTTTAACAATGGCAGGTTATAAAGTGTCTCGGGAATATTACATTAATGATGCAGGAAATCAGATTAATAATTTGATTTTATCGACGGAAGCTCGGTATTTAGAAGCGCTTGGTATTGATGCACCGTTTCCAGAAGATGGTTACCGTGGAGCGGATATTATTAATTTAGGGAAACAGTTGGCAGAGAAATATGGTGATACGTATGTAAAAGAAGATGTGGATGTAAGACGTGAGCTTTTCCGCAAAGAGGCGCTGGCATTTGAAACGGCTAAATTGCGTGATGACTTGGCGGAGTTTCGGGTTCATTTTGATAGTTGGTTCTCGGAGACAACATTATATGATAATGATAAGATTATGCCTGCACTTGCGAAACTGCGGGAGAATGGATATATTTTTGAAGAAGAGGGTGCAACGTGGCTCAGGACAACTGAGTTTGGCGATGATAAGGATCGTGTTCTTATCAAATCTGATGGTAGTTATACGTACTTTTTACCGGACATTGCGTACCACTTGGACAAATTAGAGCGTGGCTTTGATGTTCTAATTGACGTCTGGGGAGCGGATCATCATGGCTACATACCACGGATGCGTGCTGCGATTCAGAGTTTGGGATATAGTCCAGATCATCTTGAAGTGGAGATTATTCAATTGGTTCACCTTTACGAAAATGGTCAACAAGTGAAGATGAGTAAGCGTACTGGGAAATCTGTGACAATGCGCGATTTAATTGAGGAAGTTGGATTGGATGCGACACGCTATTTCTTTGCGATGCGTAGTTCAGATACACATATGAATTTTGATATGGGGCTTGCTAAATCGACATCTACAGAGAATCCTGTTTACTACGTACAATATGCGCATGCTCGGATTTCAAGTATTTTGCGTTCCGGAATAGAACAAGGATTTGTGTTAGATAAGGATGCAAATGTTTCTTTATTAAATTCTGAAGTAGATTACAACTTATTAAAAGTGCTGGGCGAATTTCCAGATGTTGTTGCAGAAGCAGCAGAAAAAAGAATTCCACACAGAATTGTTCGGTATTTGAATGATTTAGCAACGGCATTCCACCGTTTCTACAATGCGAATAAGGTTTTAGACATGGAGAATAAAGAAATTTCAGAAGCACGGCTTGCTTTGATTAAGTCGGCTCAAATTACTTTGCGTAACGGACTCACATTACTTGGTGTTTCTGCACCAGAGAAAATGTAACTAGGATTTTTTACGAGGCAAATATTTAGACAAATTTTAGATCGGGGTTTTGCGAATTATGCGCTATATCGTTTTCATATGTATCATTTTTTTGCTACTTGTCATTGCGACGGCGATTTTATATAGTATGCAATTAGGCTCTATCCCGATACTATTGCTTGCCATTTTGCTGTTTTATATTGGTTATTGTGTACTAACGAAGCTTTGAATATGAAAATGGTGTGGGGATTATTTCAGAGTATGTTATAATTTTATTGTGTTCGGCGTCATTTACATGTAGAATAGGTAGAGTCAGAAAAAATGTAGTTTAGGAAATAATTTTTTATTATAGAAGGGGCGTGCCAGCTTTGGATTTGAGCCAATTGACAAATGAGGAACGTAAAGAGTTATCTTTGATTGAAGTGGCGCACTATGTTCTTGAAAACAGAAGAGAAGTAATGCCATTCCAGGCCATTGTGGACGAGATTAAGAAATTTCTTGATTTAAGCGAAGGCGAAATGAGAGATAGACTTGTTCAATTTTACACGGATATGAATATTGAGGGTAATTTTATTTCTCTTGGTAATAATACTTGGGGGCTACGCGCGTGGTACCCGATTGATGCGATTGATGAAGAAGTTCAAACGCAGACTAAAACGAAAAAACGTAAGTCCGACGATGAAGATGATGAGGATATCGATGAAGATATTCTGGATGATGACATTGAATATGAAGACGACGACATGGTAGAAGAGCTCGGAGAAGAAGAGGTTGTTCTTACGGATGGACTTGTTGGAGACGACGATGATGATCCAGAAAATGATCATTTACCTGATGGAATCGAAGGGGATTTAACAACTATCGTGGAAGATGATAGTGAGTTTGAGGATGAATTCGAAAAGTGAAAAAATGGAAACCTGCTTCTGGACTAAGAGGCAGGTTTTTTATGGAAAATAATAGCCTCTTGAAAAATATTTTTTACCTTTGATTGCAATGCTTGAGGACGTTTTCATGAAATAAAGGGTTGACTTATTTGCGCAGGCTATGTAATATTTTATTTGGGCTCCTTTTTATAAGGACGGATATAAATATTACGCTCCCTTACTTGGAAATAACGAGTGAGTGGGGCGTTTTCTTTTTGTGTAATGGGAATGGATTGCACATTTTTCTTTTTTTAGCAATGATGTTTTGCAAGTAAAGGTTCTCCACCCCGAAAATGAATTTCGATAAGGCGAAAGGAGTAGATTTTAGAACAATGACAAAGTATATTTTTGTAACAGGTGGCGTTGTTTCATCGATTGGTAAAGGGATTACGGCTGCTTCACTTGGTAGACTGCTTAAAAACCGAGGACTTAGTGTAACGATTCAAAAATTTGATCCTTATATTAACGTCGATCCTGGGACGATGAGTCCTTATCAACATGGGGAGGTTTTTGTAACAGATGATGGTGCAGAAACGGACTTGGATTTAGGTCATTATGAGCGTTTTATCGATATTAATTTGAACAAGTACAGCAATGTAACAACGGGGAAAGTTTATTCCGAGGTTATTAAGAAAGAGCGTCGTGGCGATTATCTTGGAGGAACGGTGCAAGTTATTCCGCATATTACGAATGAATTAAAAGATCGGGTTTTCCGTGCGGCGCGTATGACGGATTCCGACATTATTATCACGGAAATCGGTGGAACAGTTGGTGACATCGAGTCATTGCCGTTTATCGAGGCTATTCGCCAAATTAAAAGCGATGTGGGTGCTGAAAACGTGCTTTACATTCATACCACTTTGATACCTTACATCAGAGCTGCTGGAGAGATGAAAACGAAACCTACACAGCATAGTGTAAAAGAGCTTCGTAGTTATGGTATTCAGCCAAATATTATTGTTGTTCGTACAGAGCAACCAGTTTCCCAAGAAATGAAAGAAAAAATCGCTCTATTTTGTGATGTAAAAGCTTCTGAGGTTATTGAGGCACGCGATGAGGAAACGTTGTATAATGTACCACTTTCATTGCAAGCGCAAAAGATGGATCAAATCGTACTGGATCACTTACAGTTGGAAGCTCCAGCTGCTGATATGGCAGAGTGGGAAGAACTCGTTCATAAAGTGAAAAACTTGACGAAAACAGTTCGCATCGCGCTGGTTGGTAAATATGTGGCTTTACCCGATGCCTATCTTTCTGTTGCAGAAGCATTGCGTCATGCGGGCTATGCAAATGATGCTGAGCTGCAAATTGATTGGGTAGATTCAGAAGAAATTACACCTGAAAATGTGCAAGAGAAGATTGGTAATGCAGATGGGATTTTAGTTCCTGGTGGATTCGGCGATCGTGGTATTGAAGGTAAGATCACTGCGATTAAATTTGCGCGTGAAAATAAAGTACCTTATTTCGGTATTTGCTTAGGGATGCAATTGGCGACAATTGAATTTGCGCGTAATGTAATGGGACTAGAAGGCGCGAATTCTGCAGAAATCGATCCGAAAACACCACATGCGATTATTGATTTATTACCAGAGCAAAAGCATGTGGAAGATATGGGCGGTACGTTGCGTCTAGGCCTGTATCCAGCTCGAATTAAAGAGGAAACAAAAACTGCGGAAGCCTATGGTACGACATTGGTTGAGGAACGTCATCGTCATCGTTATGAGTTTAATAATGAATATCGCGAGCAATTAGAAAATGCGGGAATGACTGTATCAGCTACGAGCCCCGATGGCCGCCTTGTCGAGGTTGTAGAGATTACGGATCATCCTTGGTTTGTGGCATGTCAATATCATCCAGAATTTATTTCACGCCCAACGCGCCCACAGCGTTTATTCCATGATTTTATTGCAGCATCATTGAAAAAATAATTTTTAGGCCGAGTAGTATACGTTGTGTACGCTCGGCTTTTTTGTGGTTGACTTTATTTTGCATCTGTTATATTATTTGTATAACAGACGGAGTTGGAAAGGATGGTTATTATGTCGAATACTTTAGCACTATTAGCACCATTACTTATTTTATACGCAATACTAACTGTGACAGCTTTGGTGGACTTGATTCGCCATTGGAGCAGTCGACAAAACCCTGTTTTATGGTTGATTCTAATTTTATTTGTAAGTACATTTGGCCCAATCATTTACTTTATTTTTGGCCGGAAGGATTACCGCTAATGGAAAAAATATTAGAGGTTAGTAATTTATCGAAACGCTTTGAGGATTACCAAGCTGTGAAGGATATTGATTTTCAATTAGTTACAGGAGAATGTGTAGCGCTTCTTGGGCCGAATGGTGCTGGGAAAACGACAATTTTAAAGATGATTGTGGATATGATTAATCCTGATAGTGGGGAGATTCAGATTTGTGGTGGGAAGCATGCTGAAATGAAGCGACAAATCGGCTTTTTACCTCAATATCCTAATTTTTATGGGTGGATGACAGCGACAGAAGCGTTACAGTTCATGGGAAAACTTTCAGAAATGGATAAGGAGGACTTACGGGAGCGGATTCCAGAGGTGCTGGCCCAAGTTGGACTAGATGCAAGTTTGAAGCAGAAAATTACTACTTTCTCAGGAGGAATGAGACAGCGACTAGGTATTGCTCAGGCAATTTTGCATCGTCCGGCGCTGTTGGTTATGGACGAGCCTGTTTCAGCACTTGATCCAATTGGGCGCCGTGAAATCATTCAACTGATTCAGTCTTTAAAAGGTAAAACGACATTACTGTTCTCTACGCACATATTGGCGGATGTTGAAGAAGTATGTGAACGAGTCTGCATTATTCGAGAAGGCGAGATTGTGGCAGACGACCGGATTGCTAATTTGGTGCAAGCAAATGCTGCGTCTGTTTTTGTATTGCGGAGTGGTGCTGATACGACAAAATTTGAGCTAGCTATCGTAAAAGAGGACGCAATTAGTCGAATAGAGCAAAAGCATGGCGCTGTATATTTGCATTATCAAGGAGATGTTGGTGTGGCACGTGAAGCCATTTTACGCGTGTTGATGGAGACCGGTATAGCTTGGACGAGTGTGAGCCAGGCACAGGAAACATTGGAAGATGTATTTTTAAGGATGGTGGAGAAATGAACAACATGGGAACACTTTTCTTAAAAGAGCAGATGGAGCAATGGCGAAGTTTGAAATGGGTCTGGTTACCAGTTGTGTTTGCGATTCTTGGCCTGATGCAACCGTTGATGATGTATTATTTACCGCAGATTATGGGTGCTGTGGGTAGCGGTGGAAGTGAGCAAGGAGAAGTTATTGCAGACTTGATGGGTGGAGTAAATGCGCAACAAGTTATGGCTGGGACACTATCTTCTCAATTTGACCAGCTAGGTATCATTATTTTAATTGTGGCCTTGATGGGTGCGATTATTTCTGAGAAGAATAACGGTATGCTTGCGTTTATTCTAACAAGGCCAGTAAAAGCGTGGGAATATATTTTAGCAAAATGGTGCTCACAGGTCTTATTAGCATTTATTGCGTTAGGGCTAGGCTATTTTGCAGCATATTACTATGTTTTCTTGTTGTATGGTGAAATTGAAATGGCGAGTATTTTAGCTGGATTTGGTGTTTATTTTGTATGGCTACTATCGATAATATCCATTGTACTGCTTTTAGGAATCGTATTTCGAAGCGCGGCAGTTGTTGCGATGATAGGTGCAGGTGGCGTGATAATTCTAGAATTAGTGAGCGGAATTTCTGGTTGGGGGCAAATGTTCAATCCTGCTTATTTGAGCGCCAATGCCACGAGTATTATTATGACGGGAGATATGAAGGATTATTTTGTGGGGAATTTGTTAATTTCGGTAGTGTATATCGTTATTTTGCTAGCCCTATCGATTTCCTTATTGACGAAGAAAAGCTTCCATATTGGTAGTTCACATGAATAGGTTTGCAAACTTTAATGGAAATCTCATGTAATTTTCCTCTCAATGTTAGGTGGCTGATGTAATATATAAAATGTAAACAAGATTACTTATCGCTTTTCCCCCTTTTTAGTAATAGGTAATCTAAACTCCTTTTTCCCAAGTTGGTTCCCCTACCTGCTTGGTTTTTTTGTGCAAAGGTAATCGTTAATTATTTTTCATGAACTTCTAATCTCTTTCTTGATTGCTTATCATGTATGACCTGTATTATAGAGAATGTAAAGAGGATAGCAATTACTTTTCCCCCCTTTTTAGTAGTTGCTCATCCGATAAAACTCCTTTTTGACCATCGCGGTTTCCCCCCTTTTTCCGCGATGGTTTTTTTTATGTGCTTCAAGCGAGGAGGCATAAGGCTTGCATCTCTGGGGGGCACTAGGTGTATAGTAGAGAGGTAAATAGAAATCGGGAGGCTGGTAAAATGAACATTAATGATACGGTGACACTTGCAAATGGCGTGAAAATGCCACAGTTTGGCTTTGGCGTTTGGCGTGTAAATGATGGGGAAGAAGCAGTGAATTCCGTGAAATGGGCAATTGAAACGGGATACAAGAGCATTGATACAGCAGCGGCTTACAAAAATGAAGAAGGTGTTGGTCGCGCGATTAAAGAGTCAGGAGTACCACGCGATAGTCTTTTTGTAACGACGAAGTTATGGAACGCTGACCAAGGTTATGAATCAACATTAGCTGCTTTTGATACTAGTTTGGAGAAATTAGGTTTAGATTATGTCGATTTATACTTAATTCATTGGCCGGTGGAAGGCAAATTTGTAGATACTTGGCGTGCCTTTGAAAAACTATACGCGGATAAAAAAGTACGTGCTATTGGTGTTTGTAATTTTCATGAACATCATTTGGACGAGTTGCTAAAAGATGCTAAAATTGCGCCAATGGTAAATCAGATTGAACTGCATCCTTTGTTGTCTCAAGAGCCATTACGCCAATATTGCGCAGACAAAAATATCGTGGTGGAAGCATGGAGCCCGCTTGGCAGTGGTAAAATCCTCAATAATAGCGTCATTAATTCTATCGCAAAAATTTATGAAAAATCTGTGGCTCAAGTTATTTTACGTTGGGATTTACAACATGGTATTGTGACGATTCCAAAATCCGTCCACCAAAACCGTATTATTGAAAATGCGAATATTTTTGATTTTGAATTGAAGGATTCAGAGATGGCGCTAATCGACAGCTTGAATCAAAATGAGCGCACTGGTCCAGATCCAGATAATTTTAATTTCTAACATGAAAAAAAGCAGTAAATCCATTTCGAGCGGATTTACTGCTTTTTCTATTATTTAAGGTTTGCCATTAAGGTCCAACCAATAACGACATTTCCATTTTTAAGACGGTACCATACTTTTCCTTCAATATTTGCTTGACGATCTGCGGTTAATGTTTTACTAGCAAAATTAGTAAGCGTTCCGACTTTAATCGGTGGATCATCAACAGGGAACGAGTAGAGTATACCGGATGGATTAGCTACTTTTTTCGTTAAATTTACTGGCTTTTCAGCAATCGCCGCATCATAAAATTTGGTGAGGGCACTTGCATCTACCCAGCCAAGAAGTTGACCGTTCGAGCTGATTTGGTAGTATAGACCACCAGTTGTTTTTGCTTCACGCAAGATGCGGAGCTTTTTACCACTGTAATTAGAAAGTGGTGCAATCTTGGAATTAACGCCATACGTATTCGGAACTATTTTCCAAATATATTGATTGGCAGTCGTTTTTGTTTTGCCATATGCAGTTAACGTTTTATCATAGACGGGTTGGTCGTAGTTGGTTGGTGTAACACTCACTGCGCGTACCCAGCCAATCGATTCAGCACCATTTATTAATCGATACCAAAGTGTTCCATTTAGCGTAATTTGTTTGTGAACTGTTAATTTTAAGTTCAGATACTTTGTTAAATCGCCACGTCTAGTAGAGCTGTCGACTACTGGGAAGTAATAAACAGAATCTTTGGGCAGTGCGACATAACGTGGTAAATTTGCTGTTTGTTCCATGCTTGGCGTATAGAATATTGAAACAGCCTTACTATCTACCCAGCCAATTGTTTTGCCGTCAATGGAAAATTGGTACCAGGTGCCTTTGCTTGTTTTTGCTTCACGAATTAGTTTTAAATTTTTGCCGTTGTAGCTAGAAAGCGGATTGACAACTTTAGCGCCGAGTGTTCCATTCGGTACAGTCCAGACATTGTTTCCAGCCGCAGTTTTGACACTAGCGTATGTTGTCGCACTCATTACTTTATCATAAATAATTTGATCATAAACTGTACTTGTAAGACTGGATGCACGAACCCAACCAACAGCTTCTGAGCCATTCATTAGTCGGTACCATAATGTCCCATTTAGCGTAATTTGCTTGTGTGCAAGTAACGGTTTATTCGTATAAGCAGCTAATGTGCCTTTACGCATGGAACTATCGATTACTGGGAAATAATAAACGGATTCAGTGGGAACGTTGACGTAGCGCGTTAGATTTGCAGATTGCTCCATGCTAGGTGTATAGAATGTTGCGACCGCTTTATTCTCGACCCAGCCAATCGTTCTCCCATCAATACTAAACTGATACCATGTGCCACTTTGGGTTTTTGCTTCACGTAACAGTTTTAAATTTTTACCAGTATACGCAGAAAGTGGATTCACTTCGCTGGATCCGGCTGTATTAAAAGGGGCGGACCAAACAGTATTTCCAGCGGCGCTTTTAACTTGTGCATAGGTTGTAGCGGCAAATGGTACGTTAGAAAGAATGGTATCTTTACTCATCGCATTGTACTTCTCAGTTACTAACGCCAAGAATTCATTGTAGCTATAACCCCATTTGTTAAAATAACCAATTGGATCGGTATGCGTCGTACCACCGAGATATTTGCTGACTGCATTATGCGTCCAAACAGTTCCCACACCATCTGTTTCAGCGCTATCAATCGGTAACTTGTACTTGTCTAAGATGTAGGCCGTATAATAGGCGTAGTTATTAATAGAACGAGCAAATTCATCAAACGTTTTGTGCTCAACCAATTCATATTGAACAAAACGCGCATTGGCAAACCGGCCTGCTCCCCAAACACCGTAATCTGTTGGATGAATATTAATAATGTTGCCTTTATCCACAAAGCTATGCACAAAAGCATTTTCCCAATTACGGCTCATATAGTCAATTTCGTTCTGAATCGTTGAATTCGGATTCGCTGTTTCATGTAAAACAACACCTTCTGGCTTGCCATAGCCATTGCGATAGTTGAATTTCTCAAATTGTGACTGAATTTGACTACTCAATTTAGCATTGGTAAACTTATTTGATTTGATGTAGTTGTTTACGTTTGGATAAGTTGCTCTTGCGTTTAAAACTCTGCTACGATCAGGAATTGGTGCATCTGGATTTTCATCAGCATGTAAATCTCCAGTGAATGTGCCTTCTCGTTCTGCTTTCGGTACGTAGATTGAGTCATCACCAATCGTTTGCGATCCATCTTTTGCTGTGACTGCGCTAGTATCAGCAGGTTCTTCATCAGCTAGGACTGATATCGGTAAAACAACAGTGGTCAGGCCGACCGTCACAATAACTGATTTTAATAAAGTCTTCAATTTTTCATCTCCATTCTGAGTCCCCTTTAGTAATAAAAATACACGGTATAAAATTAGATATTCCCAGTTAATTCTAGATGTACACATAGAACACTTCCATTATGGAGAAAAACAAGAAGAGAGTCAACAGGCTTTCCCTATTTAGAGGTTAATTTGAGCGAATATAACTAGATATTATGATTAGAGCACTCTCCTAGCAGCAGTTGTTTTAGGAGATTTAACTTAAAAATTGACAAATTACTTACAATTGTATGTCTAAATTGCGCCAAAAGAATAATTTGTAAGCAATATATCACTTTGGAAATCTTTATATGTGTTTTATTTACAGAAATAGAACAATAACGCATGATTTTTTGACAAAAATGATGTGTCCTGAGGCAACCAGTTTGACAATGAAGGTGGAAAATAAGAAACTAAGATTATCACTGCATGAGAGAAGGGGAAATAGTTGTTAAAGCGAATGTTGATCATATATAATCCAGTGGCTGGGCAACGTAAGTTTCAGAAATTAATGCCAGTTGCAGAACAAATTTTAGAAGAGGCGGATTTTGACGTTACCTTAATCCCAACGACAGAACAAGTAAAGAGTGCGACTAAAATCGCCAAGCAAGGCGTATTGGATGGATTTGAAATCATTGTCGCGGCAGGCGGCGATGGTACGGTAAACGATGTTATCAATGGTCTAATGCAGGCACCATCACAACCTAGTTTTGGCGTATTGCCGGTTGGAACAACGAACGATTTTGCGCGAGCACTCGGAATGGCTAAAGACCCGATTGAAGCGCTACACATCATTGCCTCAGGTAAAACAGTAAAAGTCGATGTTGGCCGAGCAAATGATGAATATTTTATAAATAATGCAGCCGGTGGAAAAATAACCGAGATTACGTATGCTGTTAAAGAATCGATGAAAAATAAAATTGGACGGCTTGCTTACCTAGTAAGTGGCATAAAGCTATTACCGAAGTTAGCACCTAAGCAAGTCAAAATAACGCACGATAACGGTGTATTTGAAGGTAAAATTTTATTATTATTTGCTACACTGACAAACAGCGTCGGTGGAATGGAAAAACTATGCCCACCAGCAATACTAAATGATGGTTATATGGATTTGCTTATTTTAAAGAAAGTTTCTCCCGCAAAACTGCTGAAATTGCTTGTCTCCATCAAAAACGGCTCTCATCTGCAAAGTCAGGATGTTGTGTATGTCAGAACAAAGCAAGCACAAATCGAATGCGATACAAGCTTAAACATCAGTTATGATGGCGTGTACGGAGGAGAAACACCCTATAAATTGGAGGTTTTACCTGAGAAGTTAGTAATTTTAGCAGATAGAATACGAATCCAGAACCGTTTACAGAAATAAAACGATTACATCAAAAATATCGACCTTCACTATGGTAAACTACTCACAAATCTGGTATTATAACAATGTTAGGAAAAATAGCGCTCGTTATTTTTCACAGCAGAAAATCAAATTTTGTAAGAGTCTGGAACTAAGCTCGAATGAGGCCGAAGAATGGACATGCCCTTTTCTTTTTGGGCAGGAAGAATACTTGGCTTTACACAAATCGAGCAAAAGCGAACGCTTGTCGCCGATTTATCTGGCTTATGCCCACACTTTTATATTCCTGAGGAGGAAAATGTATTATGCCTATCGTTAGTATGACTGAAATGTTGAACAAAGCGTTAGCTGGTAAATATGCTGTAGGTCAATTCAACATCAATAACCTTGAATGGACTCGCGCTATTTTAGAAGCTGCAGAGCAAGAAAAATCCCCTGTAATCCTTGGTGTTTCTGAAGGAGCAGCGAAATACATGGGCGGATTTACGACAGTAGTTAAAATGACTGAAGGACTTATGCATGACCTAAAAATCACTGTACCAGTTGCAATTCACTTGGATCATGGTTCATCTTTTGATTCTTGTAAAGCTGCTATTGATGCAGGATTCTCATCTGTTATGATTGATGGTTCTCATCACCCAATCGATGAAAACGTTGAAATGACTAAAAAAGTTGTTGACTACGCTCATTCAAAAGGTGTTTCTGTTGAAGCAGAAGTTGGAACTGTTGGTGGAGAAGAAGACGGCGTAACTGGTGGAATCAACTATGCTGATCCTGCTGAATGTCTACGCATTGTAAAAGAAGCTAACATTGATGCACTTGCTGCAGCGTTAGGTTCTGTACATGGCCCTTACCACGGTGAGCCAGTTCTTGGATTCAAAGAAATGGAAGAAATTTCAAAATTAACAGGTGCTCCTCTAGTACTGCACGGTGGATCTGGAATTCCTGAACACCAAATCAAACAAGCAATCGAACACGGTCACAGCAAAATCAACGTTAACACGGAGTGCCAAATAGTTTGGACTGCCGCTGTTCGCGAAAAATTAGCTACAGACGATAAAGTTTACGATCCACGTAAAGTTATCGGACCTGGTAAAGACGCGATTGTGAAAACAGTTGTTGCGAAGATCCAAGAATTTGGTTCAAACGGCAAAGCATAATTTTATATGCAATATTAGACAACGAGCCGAGATTCGGCTCGTTGTATTTGTTGGTGCTGTTATGAATGAAATGAATTACAGCACCAATATGCATGCGAGCAAAGCGAGCATGTAATCCCCAAAGCTGTTATCACCGAGCCCCGAACTACGAATAT